>DAINPM010000012.1:0-48506 GCA_036743455.1 Bacteroidales bacterium
GGATTGAGAAAATTAAAGGTAAATGTATCATGTGATCCTGAATTCTCAAGCAAAAATCTCTTTATGGGTGGATAATAAGCCTTCCGGGAAAGATATATTCAAAGGAGATAATAATACTTTACAGGCAGGTCAATCAGTTTTTAACATTCATTATTTTACCGGCTAATTTTTTTATTGTAAGACCCTGTACAAGTATGGAAAAACATACTATTACATAGGTACTTGTAACCAGAATATCCTTACCAAGGTCAGCAGGAACAGAGAGTGCAAGAGCAATAGATATACCACCTCTCAGACCGGCCCAGGTCATTAGAATGAGTGTTTTACCATATATTTTTTCCTTCAGGCGTGTCAGGATTGATGGTATCAGTAAGGATGTATATCTTGAAAGTAACACAACAATAATAAGCAGTACGGAAACTGTTATAATTGTTATATCTGTATTAATAACAATAAGTTCCAGTCCGATCAAAACAAAAAGGATAGCATTTAGTATATCATCAATCAGTTCCCAGAATTTGTCAACATACTCTATAGTAGTGGCTGACATGCCGAATGTTTTTCCATGATTTCCGGTTATAAGACCAGCGACAACCATAGTTAGAGGCCCGGATACATGAAGATAATGTGCAAGAGTATATCCTCCCATCACTATTGCAATGGTTATGAGCACTTCTGTTTTATAATTATCTATTGCAACAAATAGTCTGTACCCTATAAACCCGAGTAATATACCCAATAACAGTCCCCCCAGTGCTTCCTGTCCGAATAAAAGCAATATTTCACCTGTTCCGAAATCCGGATCCGATCCTGCAATTTTAAGGATAGTAAGAAAAATGACAACCCCAACGCCGTCATTGAACAATGATTCACCCGATATTCTTGTCTCCAGCGATTTGGAAATGTTACAGGTTTTCAGGATGCCCAGAACTGCTATTGGATCAGTAGGAGATATGAGGGCTCCAAACAGCATGGCATTTATTAAAGATAATTTTATACCAAAAAGTGAAAACAAGAAATATGATGCAAAACCAATAATGACAGTGTTCAGGATCACACTCAGGGTTGAAAATAAAAAAATACTCAGCTTTTCACTTTTCAGGTCTTCGTATTTAATATGAAAAGCTCCGGCAAAAAGCATAAAACTCAATAACTCTTCAAGTAATAATTCACTGAAATTAAGTGTATTAAGTTTACTGGCGATAAATATTTTAAATTGTGGCAATACTTGTCCGGAAAACAGTATTAAAAGGGAGAAAATCAGGGACAATAACATTATACCTATTGTCCCCGGTAATTTCAGAAACCTGATATTTATATAGGCAAAGAGTGCTGAAAGAACCAGCAAAACAGAGATAATGTGAAATAATTCCATTTCTTGTCAGCTTATTCCGGAGTAGTTACAGAGATTAGAAAAAACCATTTATGGGTTATTGTTCAGGCGTCAGTTTTCCCGGGCTATATCCAGAATTTTAATATCCATTGGTTTACTGATCATTTCTCCCGATATTTCGCCAAATTCTGCGAAATAAGGAGTTGCAAAATGAGCATCAACAGCTGCCTGGTTTTCATATCTTTCAACAAAAAGGAAGTTGCTTTTTTCATATGGATCCTGATAAAGCATATACATAGAGCATCTTTCTTCCTGGTTTGATTTTTCAATTATACCTTTTGCTGCAGAGATAAAATCAGATTCCATACCGGGTTTAACAAATACCCTGGCTATAATCATTTTCTCATAATTTATCGTCATTGCTTCATCATCCTGCCGGGGAGGGTTTACTGATGAATTTTGATTACATGAAATTCCTGCTACTGTAATGAAAAACAGTATTACGAATATTTTTGTTTTCATAGGGGTGAGTATTTTTATTATAGTTACCTGCTTGTTTTATTCTATAAGAAAAGATGATTTAATGAGATCGTTCTCATCACTGCTTGATCCGGCATATATCTGATATTCCATTTTTTCAAGTATCCATTTTTCAGTTTCGGGTTCATAATACCGGAGTCTGTCGAAAGGACATTCTATGGTTACCCTTCGTGTTTCTCCTGGTTCGAGAGTAATACGGCTGAATCCTTTTAGCAGTTTGTGTTCTCTTTCAACAGCTGAGTTGTCGAAACCTATATATAGCTGGATTACCTGAGCACCTTTTCTGTCACCGGTATTAGTCACATTGACAGAAGCTATTACTTTGGAGCTGTCTGTCTCAATCTCCAGATCGTCCTGTGTAAAACTGGTGTAGGACAATCCGTACCCAAAGGGGAAAGCCGGTTTATTACCTGAATGGTCCATTCTTATGTATCCATGGTATCTGTCATAGCTTACTTCCAGGGCATGTCTGTAGAAATCCGGATAATGACTCTCATCGCTGGCCACGGTAAAAGGTAATTTTCCTCCCGGATTAGTGTCTCCGAAAAGTACCCTTGCAATAGCTGTTCCTCCTTCCATCCCGGGATAAAAAGCATGTAAAATGGCTTTGACATTATCTTTCCATTCTTCTGTAATTATTGCACTTCCTCCGATAAGAACTACAACTGAATTCTTGTTAAGTGAGCCTGTTTCCTGAAGTAACTTGCTTTCATCGTCATGCAGCCTCAGGCTTTTTCTATCGCCTCCCAGTTCAATATTGTTTCTTGCGACAAATTCACCTTCATCATCATGGTCATAGCCTACGACATAAACCACAGCATCAGCATTTTCAATTCTTTCTTTCAATACATTTGTATCTTCTCCGGAATCATATAGGATTTCAACTGAAGAACCATATTCATTTGTAAGTCCTTCAAGAGGAGTTACCACATAAGGAGGGAAAACCCTGCTGGAACCATGATCTCCGATATTTTCATTATCCCCCAGTTTCCCCACTATTAGAAGAGTTTTTATTTCATTTTTATCAAAAGGTAAAACATCTTCTTTGTTCTGCATGAGCACAATTGATTTCGAAGCTGCTTCGAGAGCCAGGTCTATGTGGTCTTTGTGCAATATAAGTGAGGAAGAATACTCAGGCAGAGGATCGGGGGCGGTCTCATATTTCAATACAGTTCTGGTAATACGGAAAGCACTTTCATCAATATCTGATTCCGGTACTGAACCATTTTCAACGGCTTTCACCAGTTTCTTACCATAGAACCTGGTTGCAGGCATTTCAATATCAAGACCTGCCTTTGCGGCTTTTTCAGTATCTCTTACTCCCCAGATAAAATCACTTATTGTAAAGCCTCTGAAGCCCCAGTCTTCCTTAAGTACTTTTTTCAGAAGATAAGGACTTTGACAGGCCTGGTCGCCGCGGAATTTATTATAGGCACCCATGGCACTGGCAGCTCCCTGGTTGACGCATTCACGGAAATGTTCAAGATAGACTTCTCTCAGAACTCTTTCATCGACTTCCACATTAACTTCAAACCTTGTATTTTCCTGGTTATTTACGGCATAATGCTTGATACATGCCATTACATTATGATGTTGAACACCCTTCATCAGGGAACTTCCCATTTGCCCTGTCAGATACGAATCCTCACCATAGCCTTCCTGTGATCTGCCCCCTGCAGGATGACGCATGAGGTTTATACATACTCCACCGAAATAATTACCTTCATTTGCTCTTATCTCTTTTCCGATAGCTTCTCCTATCCTGTATTCAAGATCCCTGTCGAAAGAGGCAGCCCGGCCTATGGCCACAGGGAAACATGTTGCTTCTGCCTTGACCAGACCACGCGGACCATCGAAGAATCTTACTGTAGGGATATTAAGCCGTTCATTACCACCTGCCTGATAAGCCTTTTGGTTATATTTCATTCCGTCACCTGCCATCTCCAGCATGAATTTTAACATGCTTTTCAGCCGGGGAGTCATCATTTGAACTTTTTCCTCAAGACTCATCTGACTGACAGCTTCACGGGCCATATTATCAATCTCCTGTTCTGTGAGAACCCTTCTTTCAAGAGTGATAATTTCAGGTTTTGGATTGATTTTCAGAATAAAAAAAGCAATTACAAGAATTCCAAGAAATATTGCAAATCCCAGCAATATCTTTTTTAGTGTTTTCATGATCAGGTTTTATTTTTTGATTTATTGTTAAAAGTAGTGATTTTGTTTTGTTTTTCTAAATAGCAGTATCAGGTATTAAGTCATGTAATCAGTATCGAATTTTCCGTCATAGTCGTTCACAGGATCAGAAGAAGTCATATCTATTACCCTGTGGAAACCGGGATTCCCGTTTTTATGTGTTGCAGTGCCGGCATTGTAACAGCGGGGTATGCCCCATTTACCATGGTATACTTTACGGGCATCCGCTTTATTTCTGTGATAATGCCCGAAAAGAAGAAGATCTGCCCTGTTTTCAAGTACTTCTTTGAGATTATCACTGTCTTTAAGTTGCCTTCCCACTTTAAAGTCAAAAGGATGATGGTGAAGATAAACTATTATTTTCCGTTTATCCAGGAGAGGATCTTGAAGTATATTTTTCAGACGTTGTAACTGATCCTTTCCCAGTTCCCCCTGAGCCAGAAGCCTGTCGTGCCAGCTAAGCTCCTCAGCAGTTGAGTCAAGACCAATGAAGGCCATATCATCAAATATATCAAGTCTGGGATAATTAGTTTCAACAGTTCCAAAAAATCTGTTTTTAAATATGCTTACAAATACAGGATTTCCAAATGTCCCTGTTCCATAATCATGATTTCCGGGGACAACAAGTACACGGAATCCGGCCCGTTGAAGCTCTTCAATACCGGAAGCCGCTTCTTCACGGTGTTCATTAATATTTGCATTATCTGCCAGATCACCTGTGATGACAATAATAAAATCTTTAGCAGGTTGTTGAAGTTTTTTAATGTTCCAGACTATTGTATGAAATCTCTTGCCACAGTCTCTGTAACCGACATGCAGATCAGATAAGTGGATAATTTTTTTCATTTTCAGCAGATTCTGTCAAGTTGTTACTTAAGGTTTTGCTCCAGGCATACAACTTATATCAAGTCATAGCTTAACAGGTGTACCATTAACAGATGTCCGGATGAATCTGATATTATCGATCCGACCTTCCAAACGATTATCTTCTTTTACATTGGTCCATTCACAGTCACTAATATTAATATTGCCAATGTTGGCTGATCCTTCATAACCAGTGATAAATACTCCATAACGGCTTTGCCTGCAGTTAACATTTTCGAGGTAAACATTTTTGACAGAAGGAGGGAAGTCTCTTTTACATATTTCTCCTGGTTCATATACAAGATTGATTCTGAGCACTGCTTCACCACACTGCCCGACATCAATATTCCTGACATAGATGTTTTCCACTGTTCCTCCCCGGCAATTATTGGTTTTTATTCTGATGACCCTGTCAAGGGATGGACTGTTCATTTCACAATCTTCAGCGAATAGATTACGAAAACCTCCTGAGATTTCGCTTCCTATTACAACACCTCCGTGTCCGTTTTGCATATGGCAATTACGGACAATAATGTTTTCAGAAGGGATGTTCCATTTTCGGCCATCATTGTTTCGTCCTGATTTTATTGCTATACAATCATCTCCTGTATTGAAAAAACAGGATTCAATGAGAACATTTCTGCATGATTCAGGATTGCAGCCATCTCCATTAGGTGCCCCAACGGTGTTTATTGTAAGGCCCCTGACAGTAATATTTTCACAAAAAACAGGATGGATAGTCCAGAAAGCCGGCCGGGTAAGAGTTACATCGGTTATGAGGATGTTTTTGCATTTATACAGGTTGATCAGTTGAGGTCTTAAATTATCTCCCGGACTGAGAATTCTTTCCTCAAGGGGAGTATTATTTTCATTCCAGGCCATGAGCAAAAGTCTTCCTCGTAATTTTTTCCCGGGAACAGGAGTGAGCCTTTTCATTCCCCACCAGTTTTCCTGTGAAGCGCCTCCATCTATTGTTCCTTTTCCGCTTATTGCTATATTTTCCTGCCCATGCGCGTATATCATGGGAGAAGTATTGTAACAATCCATTCCTTCCCACCTTGTCAGCACAGAAGGATATAATGATGTATCAGAAGCAAAGATCAGTGAAGCTCCTTCTGAAATATGGAGGTTAACGTTGTTCTTAAGCAGCAGCGGACCGCTATACCACTTGCCTTCCGGAATAAGGACAATACCACCTCCATTACTGCTGCATTTATCGATAGCCGAATTTATGGCATTGTGGTTAAGAAAAGCAGGATCATCATTTTTGGCACCAAAGTCAGTAATATCATAGATTGTTTCGCTAAACTCAGGGATGCTTATCTGGTCAAGGATTTCCGGATAGAGACTATCCCATGCGGATATGTTTCTTTCTGAGCAAGAATTAATAAACAATATTAAGGTTAGCAGTATAGGTAAAGATCTGCACCTTGTTTTCATAGTAAAATTTTTTTATTCTATAAAAAATAAAGTAAATAAAAATTTCCTTAACTCTGAAAACGCATTATGCTCACATTAACATTTTTAATCATTCATGTTTGTATATTAAAATATGGAGTTTACATCTCCATTGTCCTATTGTTTTTAATTTCTGATTTAGAAAGAGAATCCAACAGTAAAGTATAATTGTTCTTTGTCGGGATTAAGTATTACCTGGCCCGTCACCGGGATGGATAACTTTTCAGTTACTTCTATTGTTTTAGTAGTACCTATTCCCATATTACAAAAATTGAACTCACCATCAGTGGTATGCCATCCGTTACCTGCTCCTGCGAAGAGATCAAAAGAGCCGAATGAGTAAGCGGCCTGAAAATAGAGATCATTGCCTGCTGATCCGGCGCCTCCGGCTTCATTCAGAATATAGTTAGCGCCAAGACTTAATCCCCCGATACTGTAAGAACCATTAATTTCAAAAGCATGATTCCCGTCTTCAACAGAGGCATCAAAAAAAGATGAGCCAGGATAATAATAATCTGTTAGTCCAAGACTTAGTCCGAACGGGAAAGAGTATGAAATATACGGATCTGCTTCAGCATAACCATGAAAATCGAAAGACCCCCAGACTCCTACTGTCAATCCTCCTTTAACGAATTCTATAGAGGGTTGAATATGTGGTCCGGTACCGAAACGGGATCCTCTCCATAAGTAATTGGTATAAAACTCTGCAGATATATTGAAAGGGGAATTATTTTCCGATTGTTGTGCTACAGCTTTTCCGGAAGAAATTAAACTTAATAATATTATTCCCGCCAAAATTTTAAATGGATTTTTCATGATCTGTATTTTTAATTAGTAAAATTTTCAGCATAAAAATACAAAAAATTTAAATATACCTTATATAAAAGGGGGTGTATATGTAAAAATATATAAAATAAATAAAATTAACCCCTTAAATTAAGGGGGGTTGAGTAGTAAATAAGTATAAAAAAATAAAAATACCCCCATTTATAATGGGGGTATATATTAAATTTACATTTTATTGTATGAAGAAAAAAATAGGGGAACGAAATTCCGTTGGCTTAATTTAGCAGCGGTGATTATTTGTTCTCTTGTACATCTTCATACAGATCGCAGACTCCGTTTTTATTTTCATCAACGAAGAATCTTCCCCCGGGAGCCAGACCCCGGCCCTGGCCCGGTCCAAATCCACGACCCTGACCTCTGGCGATTCCACGGCCCTGGCCAGGAACTAAACCTCTTCTGTAACCCATTCCTGGTCCGTATCCCATTCCTGGTCCGTAACCCATTCCACGCCTGTTCATGAAAAATCTGCCACCCTGTTCGGCGTAATCGTTAATGCCGTTATTATTAGCATCAACAAAGGTTCTGTTGGCAGGTTGTGTTTCAGTTTGTTGTTCAGGGGATTTATCCTGTGCAACAGCCATCGTTGTAAAAGCCACTAAGGCTAACACTGTAAATAAAATTTTTGCTTTCATTGTCATAAAAATTAATTATTATTAAAATTATTAAATCCTCTTCCCTGTCCTCTTCCATATTGACCTCTTTGCCGGCCATACTGTCCTGGTGCGGAATCTATTGTAAATAATCCTCCGAATAATGATTCCAGTTTTTGTCTTTGTTGTTCGTCACAGATATTTTTGATATCGAGATAGTAAGTGTATGTGATTTTCTTGAGTTCTGAATGCAGATGTCCTATAGAATCTGAAAGCCTGTTGAGGAGTGCAGTATCACTTTTTAAGGCTGACATTTCCTCTAACATCTGTTGCCGGATATTAATCAGTTCCAGATTAATATCCCTTACTTCTTGACGGAATTGTATGTTATGTTCATTGAATATGATCATTTGGTCTCTGTTCAGGTTAAGCTGATCGCGGAAATATCTCTGGCTGAATCTCATTGACCTGTTTCCTGTCTGAAGTTCAAGAGGTTCCTGAACGGGTTTTTGTTCTTCAGTTTTTTGACGGTTATATATAACAGTAGCTATTGTGGCAATATTCATTAGTGCCAGGAAGCTTATGGCCCATATCATCCATTTATATTTATCTTCCGGTCTCATCGTATATTTGTGGTTCGGTTGAAAGCATATCAATTGATTCCAGAACAGCGTCGTCAATCATAGTAAGTTCGGCCGGGATCATGTTTGTATTATAATTTTGAAAAGAGAGATTTCCTATCATAACTCCAAAGAAAATTGCAGCAGCCAGAGAAAGGGTTATAAATACAGGTCTCAGGATATTTATTACCCTCGGAGAGTGATGTACCGGATCTTCAATATTCTCAATACGGGACATTATTCGGGTAATGAGGAAAGGATTAGGTTCAGTGTTCTTTTCGGAGTCGATAATTCTGTCTGCCAGAATCTGAGCATTGTATAAATGACTGCATTCATCGCATGTTTTGAGGTGATCTTTTATTTCAGTCTCAAGAGCTGATGACAATGAGCCTTTTTTATATGCATCCAGATTATTTTGACACAAACTGCAATTCATTTCAATTGGTTTTTTTATCATTAGAAACAAATTCTCATTTTTTCCTGCGCCTGAATTTGATTATTTTTACAGTAAGGTCACAAATAGTTATATACTATATACTGAGTGCTGAATAATAACAATAAGATAATGCGGGAATTTGAAGAGTTAAAAAGTGAGATATTACATTGTACAAAATGTGAATTAGCAAAAACACGTCAGCATGTTATTTTTGGGGAGGGAAATATGAAAGCTCCTGTTTTTATTATTGGAGAGGCACCGGGCAGAGATGAAGATATTCAGGGACGGCCTTTTGTTGGCCTGTCAGGGCAATTGTTGGATAAGATATTTGCAGCCTGTGGATTTAACAGGAATCAGCATTTGTTCATAAGTAATATTGTAAAATGCAGACCTCCCGGGAACAGGATACCATCACCTGCTGAAGCATCGGTATGTATGCCCTGGTTGCTAAAGCAAATTGATCTTATTGATCCTAAAATATTGGTTTTACTTGGAGCCACAGCACTGAAATATATGGCAGGAAGTGATTATAAAATTACGCGCGACCATGGGAAATGGATCAATGTAAATAACAGACTGGCCATACCAGTCTATCATCCTGCAGCACTTCTCCGTAATCCTTCACTTAAAAGAGATACCTGGGAGGATTGCAAAAAAATTATTGATAAATACTGTGAGATAGTGGACCCGGAACACTATTCACCGCATTATAAACCGGTACGGAATACTCAATTGTGAGATTCCCGAATATGTATGTTTATTGAATCAAATATATTTCTTATCTCGCTGGTATCAGGCAGGGCTTCCCTTAGCAATTCTATATATCGTCTTTCTTTAACAAATTCCAAAGTGGGACGAAAGTTAAGATCATATATCCATCCGGCCTGGAGTAATTTCATATCGTTAAGGTTTTTTACATATCCAGAATCAACTATATTCCCGGCCATGAGCATTTCATATATTTCTTTTGATATTCCCGGTGTATCTGGAAGTCCCAGTTCCAGTGCGGAATTATGCTGCAAATCATTCCTTAAATAATATGATGTTACCACCCTGTATATGTCCAGTTTATCAGCATCCCTGACAAGTCTGGAATAGAAGAGGCATACGTCCGTCTCATTTTCAGGGAGAGAAGCTTTGTTATGATTTTTTACAGAGCAAAAAACGATCTCTTTAATCGCATCATCAAGTTCCTTAAGAACGTCATTTTGCTTCAGGATTCTGATACCCAATTCAGCATGATCCTCAGACTTTCTGTCAGAAAAGGTTTTATATCTGTCATACTGCTCAAACCTTCCAAGGTCATGAAACAATGCAATTATTTCAGCCAGATTAAGTTCGTTTTTGTCTAAACCCAATTGAGTTCCAATAGATATTATTTCCTTTTTAACCCTGCCGGTATGTTCAATCTTTAAATTTATGTTTTGCTGTAATTCCTTGCGCCTGTATCTGAAAGCGCTGACATAATCAGAAAACCAACTTTCCAGATCATTTACTGTTTTGTTTTCCAACCGGAACTTCATACTAAAATATATTTATTTTTTCCATGTCTTTTAAATAAAATGCTATTCTACAAAATTCATATAATATTTCCACCATTAAAAATCATTTCAGATATAATCTGCGGGACCTGAAATATATGTTTTTATAATCTGATCTTTTGTTGAAGAATATTTTGCCTGTTAATTTTTTATAAAGATAAATTTTTTGCATCAATATGAACATATGTTCACTTTATTTATTATATTTGTATTATGATCTCATAATTTGGAACTGATAAATTATGGGATCGTGTATAAAACGAATAAATAATTGTAAAATAAAAAACGAAAAGAAATTATGCCAGCAGGAGATCGTAGCGGACCTCTGGGACAGGGTCCCGGAACCGGGAGAGCATTTGGATATTGTTACGGATTTGATTCTCCGGGATACACAAAAGGTCCCGGTAGAGGAATGGGAAGAGGAGTTGGTTATGGAAGAGGCATGGGCTGGGGCAGAGGCTTCGGTCGTGGATGGGGTTATACTTCTTCCTTTCGCCAGCCAGGTTATGTGCCGGGTAATCAATGGAATCCGGAAATGAGTCGGGAAGACGAGATGAAGTTCCTCAAGTCAGAAGCAGATGCCCTGAAACGTTCTCAGAAAGAGATCGAAAAAAGGCTTGAAGAATTGGAGAAAAAAGAATAACTGGTTACAGGATTCCTTGGTTACTTTTTTTGACAATACCAAATGTTTTCAAATGATTGCGGTAATTTACTTCACTGAAGAGGAGTAAAATTACCGCAATCTATTTTTTCTGTGTAGTCAGTTCATCAATAATTTTTCTGACATCAGACATGGTAAAAGGATACCTCTTTCTGAGCCATGATAACCTTTCTCCTGAAAGATTTGAAGGAATCCCAAGTTTACTTGAAATTGCACCAGCTGAAATACTGTATCTTTCTGCTATTTCGTTGAGAGTATTGTAGCCGTAGACTTCATATTGATCATATTCAGGACCATGATGTGTTATTTCTTCGGATGATGAAACTGTAGATGTAGATTCCGGATCTTCTGGTGGTTTGACATCATCCGTAATTACATTTTGAGAAGTATTTGAAAAAGGTTCCTGTTCAGTTTCATCTGTAGCAATGTTTTGTGATGTTTCAGGGAAATAAAAATTCCGGTTTCTGTACCCCGGCTCATAAGGAACAGTATCAGGTTTCAATATAAATGGAGAAATAAGAGCGAATAACGTAAGAAATACCAGCGCAACAGCTATAAATGACCTTGTAATAGGTGAAGGGAAAAGACATTTATATATTGAAAGGATACAACGCCAGTGGAAAACAATATGCAGAACCAAAAGAACCAGAAATATAATGCTCACTATTAAATGTATTGACCCCCACTGATGTCTTGATAAACCCAGAAATTCCAGATCAACATAAGGACCGTACTTAACATTTCTTACTTCACCACTGACAACCACATATTTTATAAGAAAACCTATGCCTGCCATTGCAAGAAGAAGAATGAACATAATAATATCTATACTAAGATTCAATTTTGATCTAAAACTACCGCTAAGTTTCATTTTTAAATCGTGTTATGTTATATTCCTGTCAAAGTAAATGAACATATGTTCGTTTTCCAAATACCATGATATTTTTTTGAATCATAATTTATCGAATTATTGATCGCTGTATGATACAAATTTTTGCATAACATTATCCGAATATGTTTTTGAAATGGGGATATCAATAATTTCAGGATGGTCGAGCTGTAATTTAAGTCCGTCCTTATCTTTCCGGATAACTTTAACTTTTTCAAAATTAACCATATATGATCTATGGCAGCGAAGGATGGAAGTGCCAGTTAAATTTTCTTCCATTCGCTTCATTGTAGCACGGAGAAGGTACTTTGAAACAACTCCTTTATTAAGATAATAGATAGTAATATAATTCTCGCTTGCCTCCAGGTAAAGCAGACGGTCTTTTTTGACGGAAAATCTGAGTACAGATTTTTCATCATAGAAGGGAATCATATCCGGTGTAGTATCCTGAACACGCTGAGTGTCTGAAAACAATTCTATTTGTTCCTTTTTTTCTTTCCATGAAAGGTAAAGCCAGGCTACTGAATATGGAAGAAGTAAAACCAGTGCAGTATTACGCGCTGACATTTTAACCAGCACAATTAATTCTCTTGTATCATTCAGAAAAATCTTTTGAAACATTGAATAAAAAAGAGCCATGGCAAATATTTCAGCTGTTATCCACAGGAGAAAGTGAGTCAGGTTTATAATATACTTTTTGGATAACTGGTACATAATTATCCTGCTTATAACAACAACCATAACACCGGTAAGAATAACAAGACTTGAAAATGTAAGAAACTGTATTCTTGTAAGGTTAAACCATTTATCAGCACCGAAAGGAGAATAAATATTAATGAAAATAAGAGCAAAGAGAGCTGTGAAGAGAATCAGGTTCACAATATTTCTCTTTTCAATAAGATATGAAGGAACAGGTTTTTGAAAATCCGGCATTATCCTGACTTTTTCTCCTACAAAAATAGGATTTTTATTTATCACATTGATTTAAGGCTTATTTCACAGAAATAAAAATATGGTTATTCATCCCCAATGACCAGGATTCGTCACAGGCATTTGATTTTTATCCCACATCTTAGGTCCCAGACACATTTTTTTGTTTCCTCTTTTTTCTGTGAATTCCTTTGTTGAGATTATGATTTACAGTATCAGCCATAAAAAATTAGTTTCACTATTCGATCACAGTATTCAGGAAATATCCATACCCGGGTCAGACATCAGAATAGCTAATACCAGTTTTATTTCTGACAGCATTTCAGCCGGTTATTACAGCGGAGAAGATCGTTCAATAACAGAAAACATTACTTTTTCTTATCCTGTTTTTGTGCCGGCTGATAAAAATTCTGCAAAAGTGATACTTCTTCTGCATGGACTTAATGAAAGAAACTGGAGCAAGTATCTTACCTGGGCTTATAGACTGGCCTCAGAAACTGGCCATTATGTCATCCTTTTTCCTATTTCCTTTCATGTCAACAGATCTCCGCTATCCTGGAGAGATCCAAGATCAATGCACGATTCTTTCAGAAAAAAAATAGGTGTAAAAGGGATTATTCCGAATTCCAGTTTCGCTAATATTGCTTTGAGTGACCGTCTTAGTGATGATCCCAGACGGTTTTTAAAATCAGGTTATCAGACTCTTTTTGATATAGTTAAACTGATTACCATGATAAAGAACGGGAAACATGAAATTGTTCCCGGAGGAAGTACTGTGAACATATTTGCTTATTCGATTGGCGCTTTTCTCGCCCAGATAATGATGATGGCTGATCCCGGAGGACTGCTTTCAGAATCAAAGATGTTTATGTTTTGTGGGGGTTCTGTTTTCAGTAATATGCGTGGTGAGTCAAAATTTATTATGGATAAAAATGCTTTTGACCGGGTTTATCGTTATTATATGAAATATTTTGAAACTGAATTGAAGAAGAAAAAATCGGTAATTGATCATCTGGTAAGCAGTAGTGCAGGGATGTCATTCAGATCCATGATAGATTACAGTCGTTTTAAAACTTTTAGAGAGAAAGCCCTTTCAAATATAGGAGAAAGAATCTACTCCATTGGACTGGCAAGAGATAGGGTTATTCCTTCTGACGGGATTGTAAAAACTTTAAAGGGTTTATGTAATTATGAAGTCTGGGATTTTCCACATCACTATATTCATGAGAACCCTTTCCCTTTATCAGAGAATATATCAAAAACTGAAGTTGACAATAGTTTTGAAAGGGTTTTCAGAGCTGCTTCCCGTTTTCTTGAGTAATAAGGATAATAAAAAAACTTTCAGTTAATGACGGGTTAACTTCAAATAGACTGACCTCTAAAAGAAAACAACCGGGATCACTCAGTAATCTTTCCTGCTGTTTGCCAATAATATTCTTAGTTTATTTTTAGCACGTTGTAGAAGAGATTCCACAGCGCCTTCCGTTGTATTTATTATTTCAGCAATTTCTCTCTGTGAAAGTCCATCATACCTGCTGAGTACAAGAGCTGTTTTTTGTTTGTCCGGCAGGGAATCAACAGCTTTCCTGAGCCATTCACTGTGTTCACGGGTTATCATTATTTTTTCCGGATCCTCATTGTCTGAAAATATTGAAATATTTTCAACCGATCCTGCAGTCTCATGTTTTTCATCCCGGGAATTAAAAAATGATTTCAAAGGAGATCGGTTTATTTTATTTAATGACATGTTGATAGAAATACGGTAAAGCCAGGTAGAAAAGGCAGCATTGCCTTTAAACTGTGACAATGACTGATAAGCCCGGATAAATATTTCCTGTGTAAGATCTTCAGCGTCTTCTTTGTTATGAACAAATCCAATACAGATCCTGAATACCATATTCTGATATTTTTCCACAAGCAGACGATACTTTTCCCTGTCTCCTTTAAGGATGAGCTGTATTATTTCTTTTTCATTCATATTGCATGAATGTAAAAATAAACAAAACGAGGTTATTTATCCATCGCAGTATTAATATCCTGAAGAAAAATATTCATAGCATTCCCTCTCTGCAGAGGTATATATTAAAGAATATCAAACAGATGCTTATTTAGAAACAGTCTAAAAAACCACTTGGATTTGTTAACAAAGAAAATGAAACTTAAATTTGCACACCTTTAAAAATCTAAGGGATGAAACCGGTAGAACAGAGAGAATTATATGATTACTTCAGGGATATGTAACTAAGAAGGACTATATTGTTATACGAAAGGGAACTTTATAGTTCCCTTTTTATTTTTTATTTAATTAATATTTTAATCATGAGAACAATACGCGAAAATGCTGAAAAAGTACTTGAAGGGAACATGAATTTTGCCAATGACCAGATGAAAGTCAGTTCACAGGGGAAAAATGAAAAAGATAATGAATTGTTTACTCTTCGTTCTTTTGCAGAGAGTGAAGCAAAATCAAACCCCAATTTTTTCCGTTGGCTATTCAACGATTACAGCATTGAATATAATGGTGTAAATATGACTGACGCTCAGAAGGCGGAGTATGAAGACTGGTTGAAGAGTCTGTAAAAAGATAAAATATCCCGGCAGTTTCTATTACAAGGGATCCGGATTGCATTGCAATTCCTGCATAAACAAAGAAATACAATTGCATTAAAAATACTATTTCATCAGGAGAGTCTTTTTCATAAGTAGTGAACCCTGATGTTGTCGGTAGTGTTCAGATTTCATAAGCGAACAGATATATTCTTTTTTCAGAAAACGAGTCCTGTAAGCCAGCCCCATATTATATAACGGAGTAATTTACCGGCAAACATTGCACTGGCAGTAATAATAATATTTGAGCGCAGAAGACCCAGTCCGACAGCAAAGACATCTCCCACTAATGGCATCCAGCTAAGAAATGCAAATATAGCACCTCTCTTATACAAACGTTCATGCCATTTTTCGATAGTAACACGTTTTATTCTCAGGTATTTCTCAATCCACACCCATTTACCCATGTATCCGATGGCATAACTGCTCATTCCACCAACCCAGTTGCCGGCAGAAGCCACGAGAACGGCAGCATAAGGATCTGTTCCTTTTACGATAAGAAAACTGAGCATAGCTTCGGAACTGAAGGGGATGACAGTAGCCGACAGAAAACTGGCAAGGAATAGGCCCCAGAGAGTATAGTCAAACAGTCCTTCCATTAACCTGGTGGTAATTTTGAACGCGAACTTAAAAAAATATATGCATAACAGTATTTCCTGTCCCCGGGATCACGAAATAACAAAAATATTCAAAGAGATTATCAGGATTCCATTATCATTTTCTTCTACAGGAGGGCATTGATATAATTGTAGATGGCTTTGAGATATTCAATTTTTATCTGTTTATAGAAAATTTCTGCATTATTCATATCAGATGGAAGAATTCTGCCTTGCTCAAATAAACTGAAAGATGAATTCAGATTTTCCTGTGCCAGTTCAAGATTTGATTCCTGAAGATTCATTTCCTTTTTATAAAAGGAGATATTATCAGTAACTCTCCGGATATCCAGTTCCTTTTTATTGAGAGCTGCATTTAATTCTTCACGGTTCGCCTCCAGTTGATAGTTCTGTTGTGTAATTTCCCTGGTCCGGCTCATCCCTTCGGTAATAGGTATTTGCACAGAAAGATTAATATTGCTGTTACCAAACCAGAAATTTTTGTTTCCCGGATTAAACTGATTGCTGTAGTGATCGCTGACTAATATTCCGTTAAGGGAAATAACGGGCAAAAATCCTGCTTTTATATTTTTGAGTCTTATTTTGTCAATATTATTTATTGCGTTATATCTGAGATGTGTCAGCGAGTGGGTTGGTTCTACAGACTCATATTCAAGGCTGTCCAGCTGTTTCATAAGTATACCGGGGGAATCGGTTAAGAGCAGTTCTGTAAATTCCTGTTCAGTATAGCCCATCCAGTAAAGGAGAGTCTTATGGGATTCGGATAAAATCCTGACAGCTTCATTGTACCGGCTTAAGGCACCGGAATGATTGAAGATTGCCTGATTAAGATCGGTTTGTTTGATCATTCCGGCCTCATATTGCAGATACGATTCTGCCAGAAACCGGTTACTGTTAATGGTATCTTCTTCTGCAAATATTACTTGTTCTCTGGCCAGAAGACAATCAGTGTAAGCCATTCCGGCAGCATTGATAAGCTCGGCTTCAGATATTTTTCTTTCAACATCAATTAGCTCAACGGATGCCTTCTGTTCTTTTATTTTACCCAATACCTCAGGATCAAATATTTTGAAGGATCCATATAATCCTATACCAGATGACCAGTTTGTACCGAATTTTATCGGTGTCAGTTCATCAGACGGAAGATCAGGATTAAACTGACCTATCGGCACCAGTGTGGAGGGGATAATCAGATTTCGTTGAATGTCATACCTGCTGTAGATCTGAGGCACTCTCTGAAGCTGAGCTTCTTTGAGTTGTTCCTGTGCGATGAGATAATCAAGGTTTTTAATTCTAAACTCAGGATTATTCTGTAAAGCAAAGGAAACAGCCTGATCGAAAGAAAGGGATAACTGTTTATCTGAAACCTGCGGAAATATGAATTGCTGGTTTGAAAAAACGATTATAAAGATTGTAACAAGATATCTGTTATTCATGACTGTATTGTTAATTTCTGAATACCGATGCCGGCTCAACATTTTTTAAAGTTATTATTGAAAAGAAGAGAGCACTTCCACCGGAAATGATCAATGTAATGAGAAATAGTGCGCCCAGTAAAGCTGGCGACAGACTGAAAATCAAACCTCCTTTTGCAACACCTGACCGGAAGCCTTCCAGAAGCATCCATGCCAGGAGAAATCCTGTTGATGCAGAAATAAAAGATTGAATTAAAATGAGTTTTGTTATATACTGATTGGTAGCTCCTATTGCTTTCAGGGTTCCATAATCCCTTATCCTGTCAATAGCTGCAGAATAGAGTGTGAGTCCTATTATGAAAAAACCGCTTATTATGGCAAATATGACCAGAGAGCCAATACTTGTTCCAATATTTGAGCTGGAAACAACAAAACGGATAGTGGATTTTTTCATATCATCTGTAACCCAGGCCCTTACAGAGGGGAAAGTTTTATTTATGCTGTTACACACTTCTTCAGCAGTGTATCCGTCTTTGATGCTTACATTTATGGCATTTACTTTGTCTTGCGGGTAATTAGTGTAGAATCTTGCTTTTGTGACTGTGGTATATATATAAGACCCTCCAAAGCCCCGTGCATCAATTGTTTGCAATCTGATGAAAGCCCTTTTGCCGTTTAATTCCAGTTCTGTCCCTACATCGGTGGTATTGGAGAATGTTGATGCATCGTAATAATCGGCTGAGATAGAATATTCCAATACAAGATCAGACAATTTGCCTTCAGCTATTTTCTCCGTATTCGGGCCTGCTGAGAAATGTGGTGGTTCACTGCCAATAAGAGTTACGGGTACTGTTTTTCCACTTGAAAAAGTAGCTATTGCTCCTGCAACAATAACAGGATATGAATTTTTAACTCCTTCAACACTCCTTACTTCTCTTACAAGGCTCTCATCAAGCCTGGCCAGTTCGTTCACATTTATGGTTATCTTATCGACGATCCATATCTGAGCTGTATCAGTATCGGAATTATCTATCAGACCTCCCATCAGTCTGGTCAGAAATGTAAGTATCCCAACTTGCTGCCCTATTAAAAAAGTACATATTACAATACCAATAATGACACCAATAGTTTTAGGCTTATCATATTTAAGAAATTTATAGGCCGTTTTGATCATGATTAAGGCTTATCCGTTAACAGAAATGATGCATTCAACCTGCAGATTATAAAGAAGATCTGTGTCTTCATCAAGTATTATCCAAATCTCCCTCACCCTTCTGTCTTCTTTATCTCCAGGAAGTTCTGAAAAGAGCGACTTTCTTTTGAGGGAAGGGGCAGCCCTTATAACCTTTCCGGTAGCTATTATATCATTGGAGCCAACAAGAGTTATTTTTGCCGTCTGTCCTTTTTTAATATAATCTGCAAACATTTCATCTATCTCACATCTTGCAATGAGCTTTCCATCAGGAGCAAAATCACAATACTCTGCAAGTGGACTGAGAGAACTGCCTGTTGTAACCTTCATATTCAGAATGATGCCGTCAACAGGAGCCTTCAATGTCTTATGATCAAGTTCTGCCTTTGCCAGATGCTCTTCTTTTCTCAGTTCATCAAGCTTCGACTCACTGCTCTTCATGTTATACTTATTCCTGGCAAGCTCTATCTCTGACAGGCTGATTTCTGTTACAAGATCTTCCATGTTTTTCGCAGTTTCTGCACCATTCTGGTATAGAGAGCGACTGCTTTCAAGCAGACGTGTATTACTGGCAAGTTTCACTTCGCTTTCCTTTATAGTGCAACTGTCAAGACTAATCTGAATTTGCATGGTTCTTATTCTGGATCTCAAAATATCAAGATTAGCTTTTTCTGTAACGTCATCAAGAATAATTATTGTTTCTCCCTTTTTTACCCTGTCACCGTCAAATTTAAAAACATTGGTAATTAGGCCTCCGCTTGCCGAGGCAAGCGACATAATCCTGTTCTCAGGTTCTATCCTGCCTGTCCCGACAACTTCTTTCACAGCTACATCTTCTGAAGTATTATGATCAGAATCAGCAACAAGATCCGGAAAATCTTCCTTATTGCCCGAACAGGAAAACAAAACCGAAACAATCAGTAGTAAAAAAAATAAATTTTTCAATGTCATGGTGATTAAATTATTACGGCATTTTGAATAAAGGATAATACATTTTCATTATTACTGTAATTACAGATATTAAGTTATTCTGAAAATTTCAGGTAAATATTTCTTCTTCCGGCGGGGTGTCTGAAACAAAACCATTATTGACATATAAAATACGGTCAGCAAATTGTTTAAGGCGGTAATCGTGAGTCACAACAGCTATTGATTTTCCCACAGAGACCAATGATTTAAGTTCCTGCATAACTATTGACACACTCTTTGTGTCAAGAGCTGCTGTTGGTTCATCGCAAAGGATAAGCGAAGGTTCTGTTACCAGGGCTCTGGCTATAGCAATACGCTGCTGCTGTCCTCCGCTGAGTTCTCTGGGAAGGTTTTTTGTTTATCCGTCATATTTACTTTTTCCAGAGCTTCGAGAGCTTTCTCACGAGCTTTGCTTTCAGGTAACCTTAATAATCTGAGGGGCATTATTACATTTTCAATTGCATTTAGCGGGGCAATAAGATTAAAACTCTGGAAAACAAAACCTATGTTTCTAAGTCTTAAATTGGCCAGTTCAACTTCATTGAGGAGATTGACGTGATTTCCATTGACCCAGATATCCCCTGTAGTAGGATAAATTACGCAACCCAGAAGAGAAAGAAGTGTGGTTTTACCGGAACCGGAAGGACCTATTATTAATGTCAGTTCATTAGGTTTCAGCATAACTGTTGACGGCTGCAGGGCAGTAACTGATGTATCTCCTGTTTTATATATCTTACTCGTATTTTCCAGCGCAGCAATGCAGCTCTCACAAAAATGTTCCTTGTTCATTTCTTTTTGCTTGTAAGATGCCATAGACCGCAAACAGGACATTTATATGCATATAATTCTCTTGTTCTCCTGTGCTCCTTGATAAACCTGATCATCTCCTCAGCCTCTTCTTTTGTGTTATAAATCTTTTTATTACATGGCGGGGTAACAGGTTCCGGTCTGACAGTATTCAATGCTTTATGATACATACTTTATAATACCGTGAAATTGGTTTAAGAAAATGCTTTTTCTAAAGCAGCTCTTTCTTATAATTTGAAACAATAAATATATAATATTTGGATTCATCAAATGTTTTGATACATCATCATAACATTATAAATATTGTAAAGTTCAGATAATTATTTGTCTTTACTTGCTTATACAGGGTCAGCAAATCTGACCGGAGCAGGATTAGGTATGAAGGGGGATAATACCCGTAACTTTGAATCGGGAATTGTAACAACTGATAAAGAGCTGGTAAGTGCTATAATGGATCAGTTTGATGAAGTATGGATGGGTAAATTCTGCAGGAATTGTAAGCGAAGAGATTATTGCGGCGATCCTATACTGTAACAGATATGGCATTGGACTTTTTTCAACAACTCAAAGGGATAATATGCAACCAAAAAATACGGAATCATTACTATCAGATAATAAAATTGACAATTTCATGGGATCAACAGCAAGAGCTGCCGGTTATTCCCTAATTATATTCGGGTTAATCGGGACTTATTTTAAATGGACCGGTTTGATACTTGTAATTGCAGGTGCTTTTATGTCTTTTACGTATGAAGGGACAAGAATTGATTTTATTAAAAGAAGAATAAAAAGTTACACAGCTCTTTTTGGTATAATGAAATACGGTAAATGGCTACCTGTTGATAGTTTTACCGGTTTTAATATTTACAGATCGCGCCGCAGTTATACGACATACAGCAGAGCTAATATAACCCTGACAGAAAAAAACGATGATATCAGACTTGCTTTTCTTAATAAGGACAAAACCCGGAAAATAGTAATTAATAAGTATAAATCTTTCTCCGAAGCGAGGGACGAAATGACTCAATTAATCAAAGATTTACATCTTTCAGGGCTAAACGAATCTCATGAAAAGATATAGTACAACCCTGTGATCAGAATACACGGAAAACAATACCCATTATAATTTGTTGGTATATTAAAATATATATGTATTCATTGTATAAAATATTCAATCCCGGATTGTTTCAGGGTTCATTGACCAGCAAAAATTATATTGAATATGAAAAGAATGGCCAAATCCTTTATTCAGGTAAAAGTGTCCGTGCCGGATTTGAAGAAACAGCAGCTATTTACAGTTACAGGCAGGGTGCTTCGGGAAGCTGAGTTTTGAGGACAAAAATTATTCCATGACAATTTCAATTACCACTACAGAGAAGGGCTCCAGTTCAAGGGAAATATCTTTGGAAAAAGGCATTGAACTTTCCTGAGGTTTAATAGCATCAGGATTCTCTATTGATGCTTTGTCATATAATCCGGCTTGTATGGTGAATATCTTAACACCGGCATTTTCAGTTATTGCCTGGCCTTGTAACCGTGCGAGTAGGGTATTTTTACAATTCTCGTAATTAACGGCTTTTATGATTATTCTTTTTCCGTCAGCTGATCCTGAGGCTATCGCATCAACTGTCCCGGGTTTCCAGTCTTCAGGTTTCATTTGAGAAATATCATCGAAAAACTGATTTCTTTCTTTTATATCACTGAAAGTACCTGATGCTGAGGCGAAAAATGTTTTAGCATAATGTTCACGGAATAAGCGTTCGACCACATATCCTCCTCCGGGGAACCATGAAACATGGTCATGATAAATAAAAGCTGTCCAGGTAGGATCATCGCTTGTATTGCGCATCAGAAGTGCGGGGCAGGTCATGGTTAGTTCTTTCCCGAGTTTTTCGTACATAATAAGGCTTCCGGCTGCGTGCAGTCCTGCTCTCCAGTCATAAGACCTGCAAAGACCCCATTCAAGAACAGCCAGTTCAATGTCGGTATGAGAGGATGTTCTTATGTAATCACGAAGCCTGATGAGGTAGTTCTCAATTCTTATGATACCTGACTGGAAGTTTTCACTTTCATATTCATAATTATGACATCCGAGAATATCAAAATTATCTCCGGCAACATCAATTACTTTCTGACTCCAGTTGAGATCATTGGATCTTTTCTGGCCACATGCCACTATTTTTAGGTCAGGATCAATTTTACGAAGTTCACGGCCATACAGATTTACACGCTGAGCGTATTGTTCAGGAGAAAGATTATAATTCATGGGTTCATTGTCGATCTGGAAATATTTTACATTCCAGGGGTCAGGATGTCCGTGGGCAGCTCTCAGTTTACCATGTTCTGTGGTAACCGGGTCATTAAGATAATGTACCCATTCCATTGCATATCTGACATCTTCTTCTGTCGTACCGGGTGCCGGTAAAACAATCAAAGGTTCGGTGTTAAGTTGCCGGCATAACTCCAGGAACTCATGTGTCCCAAAACCATAATAATCAGCGTAACCACCCCAGTCAATGTTGGGATGATATACGCGTGATTTATAAGGACCGATACCATCCTTCCATTTGTAATTGGAAGCAAAGGACCCTCCGGGCCATCTTATAAAAGGGGCTTTCAGATCATCCAGAGCTTTAAGAAGATCCGGTCGGATACGGCCGTTCTTACGGATATCTTCTCTCATGAAGGATATGAAATCCACCATAACGGTGCCTGTTCCCTTTGTTTCAATTTCCAGGGATGCCTGGTGATCAGTTGTATTACATAAGAAGGAAAAGGGTACCTCTTTCCATCCTTTTCCCGGAACCCTGAGTGTAATTTCCTTTATAGCTCTGCCTGTATTATCTTTCAATCTCAGAATAAGACGGGGCGAACCTTCTGTAATATTTACCAATATTGAACCGTCATATGTAAACCCCTCTTCACAATAAATACGATCCTGTCTTATGCCAGCCGTGCTTCTTCTTGTTGTGAACTGAAGACTTTTTTCTCCGTTACCGGAATGTGCTGCTACAACTTCAACAGACTCTTTTTCTCCATATACTTTCCAGTATCTCTCAAAATCTTTTCCTTCAAATCCGTTTCCCTGAACCTGTTCGGCATAGAGTCCGTCAACCACGGAATGGTTGATATGTTCAAGAAAATGTCCGTATACTCCTTCACTGATCTTTCCAAGGGGCCTGTCGGTGTCAATAAGAAGAACAGACACCCCTGCGGTTTTTCTCAGATCAGACTGTGATTCTTGTGAGTGAACGTTTTGGTGTAAGAAAAAAAGAAAGACCGAATAAAGAAATATTGATCTCAAAGAGGAAATGTATACGGATTTCATAGAAATTATAATTTTTAATAAAAAGAACAAATAATATCTCCAGTGGTGCAGGAGATATTATTTGTTTGCAGAATATATTATTAAGGAAAATTCTCTATGTCAGAATTTTACTACTTCCCAGAATGCTTTTTTAGGTTGCATGTTTTCGTCGAAAAGCAGGGGGTATACTTTCATGCCACGTCTGTCCCTCCAGCTGTGCCGGTCTGTGACATTCCAGAAGGTTACACTGTTGATCACATCTTTATTTTCCCTGAATACATCAAAGATCATTTTGTAAAAATCAGTTTGTTGTTGTTCTCTGGCTGCCGTAAAACCTGTATCAATTGTATCAGCCCTTGATGAGTAAATAGAAACATCCAGTTCCGTTATCTGTATTTTCAGACCCAGTGAGGCAAATTTTTCGATTGCTGCCCTGAGGTTCTCTTCTGTGGGATCACTTATGTTCCAGTGCCCCTGAAGACCTACGGCATGAACCGGCACTCCTTCATCAAGAAGCTTTTTTAGCATTGTATACATCCTGTCCCTTTTTCCGGGATCAACGGTATTATAGTCATTATACACGAGCAGAGCATCAGGATCAGCTTCGTGAGCCCACTGGAATATTTTTGAGATATATTCCTCACCACATATCTTTAACCACATTGTTTCTCTGTAAAGACCGGCAGAATCACTGTCCTGAATTACTTCATTCAAAACATCCCATGCATATATCTTTCCTTTATAACGTGATACGACGGTAGTAATATGATCTTTCAGCCTGGCCAGAGCTACTTCTTTTGAGACCTGATTGCCATTTTCATCCTGAAACATCCATGGAGCAGTCTGGTTATGCCAGCAAAGAGTATGACCCCTCACTTTCATCCCGTTGGCCTGGGCAAAATCCACAATCTTATCGGCATCATCCCAGTTATACCTGTCTTCTTCAGGATGTATCGGTCCGGGCTTCATAACATTTTCAGCTGTGATACTGTTAAAATGTTTTTTTATTAATTCAGCTTCTTCTCCCTGAATATTATGAGGTCCTACAGCTACTCCAATGTCAAAATAACCCTGATAGAAATCTTTCAGACCTTTTGTAGAATCTATCTCGCCGGGCTTTTTCCCACCGGTTCCACTGCAATTGCCAAGCAACATTATGCTTGCAGCAAATGATATCACCAGAAATGATCTGGTAAGGATTTTAATGGTCGATTGTCTGGTTTTCATACGGACAGGTTTTTTGAGTTATTAATAAATTTACTTATATAGACTGTATAAGAGAAAAAAAAGATACTACAAAAATACCAAAAAGATGAATAATAAAGGCATAAGAATTTCATTTTTTCCACGGAAAAGCCAGAAAATCAAGCAAATCGGCATGCCGTGGAGTTTTCTAACAAGTGCCTGATTATTAGGACAAATACAAACGTTTTACTATTTTTACCAAATTAGCTTTAAATATATTCTTAGCATGGCATGGTTTAATCTTAAATCTTTTTTAAAATGAAAAAAACACTTGTACTCTATCTTCTGATACTTGTTTCCTGTTCAAGGGAGATGCCCGAGAAGGAAAACACTTATTGTAATCCTCTTGATCTTAATTACCGGTTTCAGTTCACAGAAGATATTTCTTACAGGGAAGCTGCTGATCCGGCTATGATCAGATATAAGGATAAGTATATTCTCTTTGCATCACATAGCGGAGGATACTGGATTTCAGATGATATGCTTACGTGGGAATATCTGAAGATCAATTCTTTACCAATTGAGGATTATGCACCTGATGCAATAACAATAAATGACACTGTTTTTTATATTGCCTCGGCAGGAGTAATAAAACCCTTTTATTATACTACTGACCCTCTAAGTGATAACTGGCAGGTTTATCCTGATACCCTTCCTTTTGATGTATGGGACCCTCATTTCTTTTTGGATGATGACGGACAAAGGTATCTTTACTGGGGGTGTTCCAATGTTCAACCTATTTATGGGGTAAAACTCAATTCAAAAATGCAGGCTGTTACTGAACCGGAAGTTCTGATAAGACATAATCCTGAAGACAATGGATGGGAAGTACCCGGAGAAATGAACGAACTGGAAAGAAACGGATGGAATGAAGGGGCATGGATGACAAAGCATAATAACCGTTATTACCTGCAATATGCAGCCCCCGGGACTGAGTTTAAAACTTATGCCGACGGCGCTTATACCTCTGATTCACCACTGGGGCCATTTACTTATGAAACATACAGTCCGTATTCCTATAAACCTGATGGTTTTGCAGGAGGAGCAGGACACGGTTCAACATTCCAGGATAAATATGGTAATTACTGGCATATAGCAACAATGTCCATATCCATCCGTCATATGTTTGAACGTCGGCTTGGCCTTTTTCCTGTTGCTTTCGATGAGGATGGTGTAATGAGAACCTTTACAGCTTTTGGTGATTATCCTTCTGTTATTCCCGATCATAAAGTCGATTTTGAAAAAGAAGATCTTTTCAAAGGCTGGATGTTATTATCATACAATAAAAATGCTGAAGCTTCATCATCGCTTGAGGATTATCCTGAACAAAATGCTTTCGATGAAGATATCAGGACATGGTGGTCAGCTGTTTCAGGTGATCAGGGCGAATGGCTGAGTGTGGAGCTTGACAATAATTCAACTGTCAATGCGATCCAGATTAATTTTGCCGATAATGAATCAACCCTGAAACCAGGATCCGGAGATATTTATTACCAGTATAAAATTCTTGCATCAGATGATGGGGAAAAATGGGATGTAATTGTTGATAACAGTAACAACACCAAAGATGCTTGCCATGATTATATTGTTCTTGATGATCCTGTCAGAACAAAATTTATCAGGATTGAGAATGTAAGAGTTCCGGATGGGAAATTCTCATTATATGATCTAAGGATATTCGGGTTAAGAGAGGGTCAGACACCGGCAGCCGTTGATGATATCACCGTTGTGCGCAATGAGCCGGATACAAGAAAGGCCGGGATAAAATGGGATTTTGACGAAACAGCGACTGGTTATATTGTAAATTATGGTATTGCACCGGATAAATTATATTCTTCAGTAATGGTATATGGAGCAAATGAAGTAACACTCACAGGACTGAACAGAGGGGTGAAATATTACTACAGTGTGGATGCTTTTAATGAATCAGGAATAACGAAAGGTATTAAAACAGTACAAAATTAGAAAATCAGGAGTGACCGGAGCATATAAAACCAACAAATAACGGGGCTTCAGTCACTCCATGTTTTTTATTCTCCTGTAATTATTACCGTTCTTCCTTTACGGGTTTTTATATCATATTCGAATACTTCTCTCAGATCTGGTTCTGATATTATGGAATTAATAAGGGGTTTTTTGATTTCAGGTATTGTATAGAAAGGATTCGGATTATCTCCTTTTGCTTTCTTAAGCCTTTTACCTTTCAAGGGGTAATAGGATCTGATACGGCACTTATTTCCCAATGATGATTTTATTGTGGCTGATTTGATTTCTCCCTTTTCCCATTCGATATCAACTTCGAAACCACCTCTTGCTTTTAGACCTTTTACACTTCCTTTCTGCCAGGTATCAGGAAGGGCTGGTAGCAAATGTATTGCTCCGTCGTGACTTTGCAGCAACATTTCTGCAATACCTGAAGTGCAACCGAAATTACCATCAATCTGGAATGGAGGATGGGCATCAAAGAGATTGGGATAAGTTCCTCCTCTCTGTCTTTTGCTGCCGGGCTGAATAGAAGGAGTGAGCTGGTCGGTTATCAGTTTGAAGGCGTGGTTGCCATCGAGAAGACGTGCCCACAGGTTCACTTTCCAGCCCATTGACCATCCTGTCGATTCATCACCTCTTGCAAGGAGAGATGTACGGGCTGCAGAAAACAGTTCGGGAGTTCTGTAGGGAGATATCTGGTTTGAAGGATAAAGTCCGTACAGATGAGAAACGTGCCGGTGGTTATCTTTCGGGTTATCCCAGTCATGCATCCATTCCTGCAACTGACCCCAGCTCCCTGTCTGCATGGGAGGGAGGCGCCTGATTGCTTCTTCCAGTTTTAGGGTCAGTTCCTTGTCGGTATCAATAATTTCTGCAGCTTTTATAGTTCTTGTGAACAGATCAAAGACAAGCTGGTTATCCATTGTGGTGCCTGCTGATATAGCTTCTCGCGGATGAACAGAAGGGGCATTTTCAGGAGAGAGAGAAGGACTTACTACAAGCCACTTATGTTCAGGTTCCTCAACGAGGAAATCCAGAAAAAATAATGAAGCTTCTTTCGCCACAGGATATATTGATCTTAAAAAATTAACATCACCATTGTAGTCGTATTTATCGAAGAGATGCTGGGCAAGCCAGGCGCCTCCCATAGGCCATTGTCCCCAGCTGGCACCATCGATCGGTCCTGTGAAGCGCCAGATATCAGTGTTGTGATGTGCTACCCAGCCCTGTGCACCATACATATCCGATGCCGTTTGCCTTCCTGTCTGCGACAGATCGCGGACCATCTGAACAAGTGGTTCATTCATTTCAGTGAGATTGGTGATCTCGGAAGGCCAGTAGTTCATCTCTGTGTTGATGTTGATAGTGTATTTGCTGTCCCACGAAGGCGTCAGCTGGTCATTCCATATCCCTTGCAGATTGGCTGGCTGACCCCCGGGTCGTGAAGATGAGATCAGAAGATAACGTCCAAACTGGAAGTAAAGTGATACTAATTGCGGATCGTTACTCTTTGCAAACTGTTCAAGGCGAATATCTGTCGGATTATTAACAGCATCAGTAATACCCAGGTCAAGGCTTACTCTGTTGAAATGTTTCTGATAATCAACAATATGATCCTTAAATAACTGATCATTGTTCTTCTTCAGGGCATTTTGCAGGTAATTATTCACTCTTTCTCCGGCTTTTGCACTTAGATCGTTATAGTTTACAAAGTTTGTGGCCATGGAAACATATAGTGTTGCTGCATCAGCTTTTGATATGTTAAGGGCAGTATCTGTTGCGGAAACAGAACCTCCCGTTGTCAGAACTTTTACTTTAGTCATAAATTCAAGCAGGTTTCCTTTTACCTCCTCGAAATTATTCGTTCTTCCCGACATGACCAGCTCATCATTGCCGTTTGTGGTTATATCAACATCTGATGGTCTGTCTAGTGTTACCTGAAAACTCACAGAGCCGGGTTTATCGGCAGAAATACTTATAACAAGGATCTGGTCCGGGAAAGAAGAAAAAACTCTGGTCTCATATTTAATACCGTCAACACTATACCTGCTTGATACAACTGCCTCTTTCAGATCAAGTTCCCGGTAATAATCCGAACAATTTTCGTGACCGGGGAAAAACAGTCTCAGGTTTCCCATCGTCTGGTAGGGCATACCATGGGAGATCTTACTGATAAATTTCTCATTGACAATATCGTGAGCTTCTTTGTATTTACCTTCGAAGATCAGTCTTCTGACTTCAGGGAGTGCTTCCCTTGCCTCAGGATTATCATTGCGGTATGGTGAACCGGCCCATACTGTACTCTCATTAAGCTGAATGAGTTCTTTCGATGGATCTCCGTACACCATTGCACCCAGGCGTCCGTTTCCAACAGGCAACGCTTCTACCCACTGTTTAGCAGGTTGAGTGTACCAGAGTTTTAGGTAAGTATCATTTTGCGCGGTAATATTTGTTATTACTGCAACAACAGATAACAAAGAGATAAGTATTTTTTTCATTTCAGCGCAGTTAATAGTTATTCATTGAATATTCTTCTGACTCGCATGAGCAATCCATTCCAATGGGTTGTGTTCACCAAGTTCCAGATGTATTTCTACAGGCTTATTCTCAGGTAAGTTTATTTCACAGTCTGCATTACCTTTCCTGAAGCTTTTGATAATTCCCGAAGGAGCAGAAATATCATCTATACCATAGCGGGCAATTAGTGTAATGTCCTGGTCTTTTAGAGATGTAATCGTTATGTCAGCTGTTCTCTCCTGCATATCCCAGGATAGTTTATTGATCCTCGAAAAAGTGCGGGCCAGCATGCCGTTAATTGATCCTTTCACAAGAGTAGGGGGAAGAGCCGGAAGCAGCTCTATCACTCCCGGGCGTGAATACAGAAGCATCTCCATTATAATAGCGGGAATTCCGCTCTGTCCATCAGGTATAGGTATTCCATAAGGTTCACGGGAACACCTCAGAGCAGTGCTTACATAACCTTGTTCAAGCAACTGCCGTAAGTGTATGTCAACCAACAGGTTGTCTTTAAGACGTGCTCCGGCCAGAGCTCTGTGGCAGCGTGCATATGCAGCCAGAGTCTCCCCGGCAACAGCTGTGGACATGGTATCAAAAGTTCTTCGCCGGTCAGCTATTTCTGCAGCCAGGGCCAGTTGAGGTGTGCTGTCAGGATCAATTTCATCGCCCGGCCAGACACCATAGAGATGAGACACATGTCTGTGACTGTAGTGTTCCTGCAATGAGGGCCAGGCCCATTCCTTCAGTGTGCCGTCAGCTTCGACAAGGTAAGGTGGCATCTTGTCCAGCATTGCCCTCCATTTTGTCACGTTGTCAGAGTCGCTGCCAAGTATCTCTGAAGCCTGAATCAAATTGGTCAGTATTTCCCGGCATACTGCAATGTCCATGGTGGCATTGATAAGTACAGGACCGGATGGGTCCGTGTTATAGGGTATATTCTCCGGTGAGATGGATGGTACAAAAATATAATTCCCGTCTTTGTCGGTGACAGTCAGGAAATCCTCATAGAACTGAGCCAGTTCTTTATAGGCTGGGACCACGCGATTACGCAAAAATTCCATATCTCCGGTAACCAGATAATAATCCCAGAACTGTCGTAATAACCAGCCTCCGGCAGAAATCCAGTAAGGCCAGATGCCGATGTTGGAGCTGGAGGTATAATAAAAATTGACACCGAATCCCTTATCCGGGAAAAGGGGATAAGAAGTCCCCTTAAAACCAAAAATATTCCTGGCGTTGTTTCTGCAATCCGGAACTATTTCCTCCATCCATTTAAAGTAGGCTTCCATGCCTTCCCGCAGGTCGCCCTGCACAGCGCCTGCTGTTTGAAGATTAATAGTGGAGTTGATCCCTGCTGCTATAACAGGATAATTTCCACTGTTAAGGATGAACCAGTATCGTCCCATTTCAAAGACCTTCTCCAATAATGCCGGGGAATAATCCGGTCTCGATCTCTGGTCTGTAAGAAGTTCCTCAATTGCCATTCCATATTGAGAGTCGCCTCCTAAATTTATTGTAACGCGGTTTAAAATTTCCGACTGGATCTTTTCATGCCGTTGCAGCAATGCCCGATAATCAGGGGTCAGTTTTTCCACCTCTTCCTGCAGAGTTTTAACATTTTCCTCACGGAAGTCCGGGAAATATTCAATTCGTGTAAGCAGCATTACTGAAGAAGCTTTCTCGATGACGAGAGTGTTTCCATTCATTCTGGCCGTACCACCGTTGCGAACAACTCTCGTCATTCCGGCGTAGCCACTGTTATCCACAGAGGGGTCAAGACGGCATTTGTAAATCAGGTCTTGCTCATTGAAATCCTGGTGGACCTCGCAAGTTTCCACACCTTTTGGGGCAAATTTTTTCTGATCAGCTGTCAACTGAACGAATGCTTTCATATCCGGGTCTGTGGTTCCAATTCCCCTTCGTGCACCCCAGTCCATCCCGGATACCATTGTCCATGCTGCAGACTTTTCCTGGGAGATCCGGACATCCATTGTCTTACCTTCCGGGGCAGTGAGCCACTGAACAACTACATTGTCGGGACGGGAAGTGAAGGTCTGACGAACCCATTCGCCATCTTCATCAGTCCAGATAACCTTTATCTCGCTGTTCTCGAAATTAATTGTACGAAGGTAGTTTCTGACGGAAGTGTTATTAGGGAGATCGAGCTTCATCAGGAAGGCAGGAATAGTCAGATGTGGTTCGGTATCCGCTTTAACCGGGCTTTCATTCATGTACTGAAGAGCAAGAGCAAATGCTTCACGGTTTTTTCCATCGAGTATCATTTGCCGCAATTGCGGAAAAATATTTGCTACGTTGGGTGCCTCCATTGGCTTTTCCCAGGGCATAAGCAGGCTTTCGTGATGGAAAAGTATTTGTTCTGAATATGGATCGCCCATCAACTCAATATTCATCTTCCCATTTCCGGATATAAGGGCCTCACTCACCAGTTTGCCGGGAGTAACGCTGCAAAAGCCTTTCCGGGGTACAACATTCGTCCTGATCCGTTCTTCCAGAGACATTGGTGAGATCGGATACGGTCTTCCGATTTCCGGCAGATCAGGAAGGAATGAGTCTCCCTGCACACGGTTAAGATAGTCAGCCGGACGATTGTCCGCTGAAGGTATTCCTGTTTGCGGTGATTCCTGTTCTGTTGCAGCCAGGATTGGCGATATTTCCATAGTGCCCACCAGTCCGGCAGCGGCTGCACTTGTTTTGACAAATTTCCTGCGTTTCATTCGGTTATATATTATTTTGTTTTTTGCTTCTTGATTACACCCAGTTAATCCAATCCAGTGGGTTGCGCTTACCTGTTTCAAGATGAACCTCCACTGCTTTTTCTTCCGGCAAATGCAAAGTGCAGGCAGCTTCTCCGGGTTGAGGCTTAGTATCCAGGACTCCTGATGAAACGGAGATTCTTTCAATACCATAACGGGCAATTAAAGTCACATCCTGTTTTTTAATTGAGGTGACTGTAAAGTCCACTATACCTTCATTCATGTCCCAGGCCAGTTTATCCATTCTCGCACAAGTGCGCAGGAGCATTCCGTTAATAGATCCCCTGATCAGAGAAGGAGGAAGGGCAGGAAGAATCTCAATAACACCAGGACGTGAATAAGCCAGCATTTCCATCATGATAGCCGGAATACCACCTTGTGCATCAGCTATCCGCATGGCTGCGTATGGGTCGTGAGGACAAATAAGTGTAGTGCCCACGAATCCCTGTTCAATCATCAGCCTTAGCTGGCTGTCAACCATAAAACCGTCCTTTAGTCTTGCTGCAACCAAAGTTTTTTGGCAATGACTATGAGCAGCCAGACGCTCCGGTACACGTTTCCGGGCTGCTATGACCGCAGCTTTGGCTAGTTCAGGTGTGCGGTCCGGATCAATTTCATCGCCGGGCCATGCACCGTAGCATTGAGATATATGCCGGTGATTATAACGGTCTTCCAGATCAGGCCATGCCCATTCCTTAAGGGTTCCATCCGGATTTAGCAGATAGGGCGGCAGTTTGGCAATCATAGTTTTCCATTTCGGCACATTTTCGGCTTCAATGCCCAGTAGCTCGCAAGCCTCCACCAGATTGGCCAGAACTTCGCGGCATACCGAAATGTCCATTGTGGCATTGATTACAGCCATGCAACCGGGATTCAGATTACCGGGATTGTTCTCCGGAGAGAATGATGGAACAAAAATATAATTGCCGTTTTTGTCCGTTACTGTCAGGAAGTCCTCGTAAAACAATGCCAGATCCTTATAAACGGGTACCATACGCCTGGCAAGAAAATCCAGGTCACCAGTAACAAGGTAGTGATCCCAGAACGGCCGTACAACCCAGCCACCTGCACTGATCCAGTAAGGATGAGGCCATATCTCCCCGGTATTATCAGCGTAGTCGAACATGTTAAAAACCCCTGAATCTTTCGATGGTGCAATAGGATAATGGGTTCCACGCATACCGTAGATGTTCTTTGCATTGGTCCGGTAGTCATTGACAAGACTTTCAACCCAGTCGAAATAAGCCATTTCTCCTTCACGGTAATTACCTATACTAATTGGAGCGATCTGCAGATTAATATTGACATTGGTCAGGGCTGATACGCTTAAATATTTGCCACTTTGTAAGATGAACCAGTAGCGGCACATCTCGAAAAAGGTCTTGAGAAAAGCTCCTGAAAAACCTTTGCTGGAACGTTGATCAGACAGAAGTTCCTCGGATGACAGACCATATTTTGAATCATCCGCGAAATCTATTGTAATGCGGTTAAGCATTTCAGACTGTACCTTACGTGCCCGCTCAAGAAGAAAGACATAGTCAGGAGTTAGTTTTTCCAGCGACTGCCGGACATTTTCAACATTTTCTTCGCTGTAGTCGGGGAAATATTCTATACGTGTGAGAAGCATAACCGACGAAGCATTCTCAATAACCAGGGTGTCTGCATCCATCCTGGCTGAACCGCCATCACGTACCACACGGGTGATGTTGGCATAGCCTCTGTTATCAACGGAAGGATCCAGGCGGCCTTTGATAGTAAGACTCTGTTCGTTGAAATCAGTCTGGGTGTTATCTGATCCTCCGCTTGCTCCCTGTGCCCCTGCGCGGCTACGTATTCCGGCAAAATCCTGCCCTCCTCCGGTAGTGGGTCTTCCTGCTCCCTCCGACATTGTTATACGTACATTCAATGACTTGTCGTCAGGAGCTGTCAGCCATTGTACAATAACATTATCAGGTCGTGAAGCAAAGATCCGGCGAACCCAGTTTCCTTTTTCATCTGTCCAGTGAACCTTAACCTCAGTACTTTCGAAATCAACTGTACGAAGATAATTCCTGACTGATGCTGTTCCCGGAGACTCCAGAAGCATAGAAAATCTTCCTCCTCCAAATCCACCCCTCCCCCGGCTGACAGGGTTTTTTTGCCATTCGTTATAAGCTAATAAAATAGCTTCGTGGTATTTCCCGTCGAGCATCATCTGTCGTACCTTAGGGAAAACATTTGCTATTTTGGAAGTCTCTAAGGACTTATTTCGTGGTGCGAAAAGGCTTTCGTGGTTGAAAGGAATCCGTTCGATGTAGGGATTTCCTGTCAGCTCTATACTTACTGCTCCATTCCCGGAGATAAGGGCATCACCACCGGGTGCCAGACTGCAAAAACCCCGTTGCGGTACAATTTTCTGTTTGATCCGCTCTGCCAGTGGCATCGGTGAGATATTTACACCGGATGAAGTATTATATGCTCCCAGCGAGATTGATGGTTTAGGCAAAATCTTTTCCGTCTTTACCTTTTGAAGATAGGAAGTGGAACGAATATCTTTTGTTACCGTTCCGTAAATTCCGGATGATCTTCGGGAGGCTCTCTTACAAGATGTAAGAGGGATAAAAGTGCCGGGAATACTTACCAGGCCTGCTGCAACGGCACTATTTTTAAGAAATTTCCTTCTTTTCATAATTTTACTATGAGGATTTTTAGAACAAGATGAAAAATTTATGGATGATAAACCCAAGCTGTTTTATATTCAAGTCAATAACAAATATATATGGCAGTTTAATTATTTTGTTTTGCTGCTATCTTATAACCATATAAGGCATAATACAGGATGAAGAGAAAGAATGGTATCGGGGCAAAGAACCCAACTGACATACTGGTTTTGTCAGCAATAAATCCCATCAGGGGAGGGAAAACAGCACCACCGACAATAGCCATTACGATAAAAGATGAGGCCTTTTTTGTCTTTGTTCCAAGATCTTTTATACCCAGAGCAAATATGGTAGGGAACATGATAGACATAAAAAAGAATACAGCAAACAGACTTATTAGAGACACCCAACCCAGTCCGGCACTGACTATGGGAAGTAACAGAACACAGGCCAGCGCGTAAATGGCAAGAATCCGTGTTGGTTTAACAGTCCTCATCATATAGCTTCCCGACATACGGCCTATCATGAAAAGAGCAAATCCCAGTGCCAGAAACAGAGGTCCATATTCTTTATCGAAATGAATTTTCTGGTTTTCATCGGTAACAAAGTTTATGAGATAACTAAATATTCCGGTTTGTGCAGCTACATAGGAAAACTGCGCAATTACACCTAATACAAAATGTCTTTGCGACATTAATGGTGTACTTTTGATGTTGGTTAAAGAATCAGCCGGTCCTCCTTTTTCATTTTCATTTTCTTCTTCAGATATTTCGGGCAAAGGAGTCATTATAAACAGTACTGCAACAGCAATAACAACAGAAGCAATGATTATATATGGCAGGACCATGGAACTTAATTTTTCACCTTCTGTTACACTTTGGCCTTTATATATATACAACCCGATCAGAGGACCTATAACCCATGCCAGTCCGTTAAAAGACTGGGAGAAATTAATTCGTCGTTCGGCAGTCTCTTTTGGACCAAGTTTCGTAGTGTATGGATTGGCTGCTGTTTCTAGTGTGGCCAGCCCACAACCCAGTATAAAAAGACAAAGCAGGAATATCCAGAATGATTCCAGGGGAGTGGTTCCTGCAATTAATAAAGCCCCAAGGGCAAAAAGAGATAAACCCAGGATAATCCCTTTTTTATATCCGTATTTCTTCATGAAAAATCCTGCAGGTAGTGCCATAGTAAAATATGCTATATATACAGAAAACTGTATCATACCTGATCGGGCTTTCGATAGTTCGAGCATATCCTGAAAATGTTTATTCAGAGTATCAAGCATTCCGTGAGCAATCCCCCAAAGGAAGAAAAGAGAAGATATCAGAATGAAGGGCAGGAGATATTCTCTGGTTGTTAATCTGTCGGTTTTCATGAATGATATTTTTGGATGAAAATCACTTAATATGTTTTACTGGTAATATATATTGTGTTTGATCATTCTAAAATTTCACTTTGATACGGATAGAACCTTCAATATTTTTTTCTGATGCTACCATTGCATAGCCGCCACCGCTGCCGGAGGTTATTGCTCCGGGATAATTTGAAGTATAATATGTCATTTCATTCATGATATGATCCGGTACGGTATTGGGTAATATTTTTTTCCAGGCCAGGAACGATTCGGTCATTGCCTTCCCCAGGCCTTTTACATCTTTTTTAATAATACTGTCCCAGCATTTATTACCGGAATCCCCAAGTTCTTTTACATATTCTTTTTCAAGATTCTTCTCTTCAATGGGATCATAACCTGTTGGACGGGGTTTAAGAGGGATCAGATAAAGAACTTCAGAAAGCCATTCACAAACAGAAGGATCTGTACAGTTTTTTATATCTGAGGGCCAGTAACCACCTTCATAATAAATACGGCTGATACCGGGAACCATGAGGCCGATATGATCCTGTGAACCTGAAATATATTTTGAGCCGGGAGGGTTTTCTGCCCCGAATAATAATTTTGCGTTTCTGACGGGATCACCTGTGGGTATTTTACCATCCCATAGTTGAAGAGCAACTTTTCTGGAACTTGTTGCCAGTCCTGATCTGTCGTTGAATTCAGTAGTCGGCCATATACGGGCAACCACTACAGAGCCCGGGTATATTTCCGAGACCCATGGTTGATCCATCCATCCTCCGGCAATGCATACCCTGTAAGGAAACTGCAGTTCACGCTTGGTAAATGAACTGGAACGGGCAGGTAGTCCCGGTTCGGGAATTCTATCCAATATGATATACTCAATTCCCAGTTCCCTGCAGAGTTTTTCCTTTTCTCCTGTATGCCCGTCAGTGTTTACAATAAATCTATCAGGTTTAATTCTCCTCAGGTCAGGCTCAAAATCAAGCATTCCCTTTCCGGATGCTATAAATGCTTCATGCACATATCTTACTGATCCTACAATATACTTACGCTCTTTTTCTGAAAACCAGGGAGCCTTTCCCTTTAACTGCAAAAGGTTCTTGTCTTGTCCAACTGCCACATAAAGTTTACCATAAGAAGCTGCTGTCTTGAAAAAAGCGATATGCCCTGCATGTAACAGATCAAAACAGCCGCTTACCATAACAGTTTTTTCTTTCATCTACATGCTTATAATCCAGTCGATTTACTATCCCAATTAAAAAATCATTTATCTTAAACACTTAACCGATCTAATTAATCTTGGAAAAGAGGACATAATTGATGATCCTTTTTTATCCCCTAAAGAGTGAAGAGAGATTTTAATCGTTAAAAACCGATTTATAATTGTGACCGTGTTTCCGGGGGTTCTTTTCCATTATTTCTTTATCCCTGATCATCTGTTCTCTTATCCATATATAAGTCTTTTGTAAACCTGTCTTAAGGGGGATAGATGGCTCCCATCCAAGATATTCACGGATAAGAGTATTATCACTGTTTCGTCCGCGTACACCTTTCGGAGCATCCGGATCGTATTTCCGCTTAAGCCTATGCCCGGCAATATTCTCAACAATATCCACTAACTGGTTTATTGAGACCATCTCACTGCTGCCAAGATTTAATGGTTCTTCAATCTCACTATACATAATATCAAGTATCCCTTTGATACAATCATCAATATACATAAAGCTACGGGTTTGATGACCGTCACCCCAGATCACTATCTCGTCTTTCCCGTAAAGTTCCCTGTCAATTACTTTTCTGCAGATTGCAGCGGGAGCCTTTTCTCTGCCACCGTCGTAAGTACCAAAAGGACCGTATACATTATGAAACCTGGCTACACGGGTCGTTAATCCATAATCTTCCATGAAGTGGCGGCACATACGCTCACTGAACAGTTTTTCCCATCCATAACCATCCTCTGCGAGTGCAGGATAGGCATCTGACTCTTTCAATCCGGGATTATCAGGGTCGGTTTGCTTGTCTCCGTTATAGACGCAGGCAGATGATGAGTAGAAATAGCGGTCTATCCCGCAATCCCTGGATGCCATAAGCATATGTGTATTGATCAGTACACTTAGCATACAATCGGCTTTATGGGTTTCAATAAATCCCATACCACCCATATCAGCTGCCAGATTAAATACCTCATTATAACCATTGACAGCCCTGTAGCAGTTCTCTCTGATATTCAAATCAAGGACAAGATTATCCGATTTCTCAGATACCTGATACCATTGGGTCAATGGCTTCTTATCAACAGCTCTGACCAAGTATCCCCTTTTTATTAATTCTGTAACTAAATGTCCTCCTATGAATCCTCCTGCTCCTGTTACAACAGCTTTTTTCATCGCTTAAGTTTATCGTTTATAGTAAAAATGTAAAAAATGAACCTTGCCTGAAATAATATCAGTATTTCAGATAACTTACCCGGTAACTTACCCGTGTATAGTTCAAATCTATTGATTTGTTATGAATAAACAAAAAAGAATCATACGAAATGATAAAGAAAGTATCATTCGGAAAACGGAACAATCGTTTACTGATTAAAAATGAATATTATATGTTCTTCAATTACATTATTTCAGTCCGCTGTTAGTGATACGGAAATAGTCAAATGACACATCGAAGGGAGTATCCGGTTTAGTGGTATCAGAATCAAAATAATAAGTACTTGTCATGCTTTGTGTAATTACTCCGTCGCACACTATCAGTCCTGCCCTTATATCCTTTAACAGGGCTACATCTGTTCCCAGCAGCTCATATTCTTCGCCATTTACAGAATAATATGCGGTATATTCATGACCTTTTTTCTCCAGTTTAAGTAATAATGAATTATTACCGGTAATTTCACTTCTGAGATTTATACTGGCCACTGATTTGGCTATACCATTTTCTTCAATCAGAAAATCTATTGTACCAGGTTGTACTCCTCTTTGCCTGGTTGTTTTTATGACGGCCCTGAACATCAGTTTTACAAAGCTGTCATCATTTTCATAAGCTATAATTCCTGCATTTTCCGGTTGAGAGGGGACTCTTGAAGCTACCAGTTTTGTTTCGATAGTCCAATCGTTGTTTGCACTCTGCAACAATATGTTACTTGCGTTGTTACTGCCTTCTGAAACATCACCCGGTTCACTGGTAATGGTAAGGTAGCCGTTTTTAGCTGACATACTATGTTTGGCCTTGTTTTCTCTTATCCAATCCCATTGATTGCCAATAGATTGATTATCAAAATCATCGCTGGTAGAATTAAGGTCAAAATTTACGTAGAAAGTATTTTTTTCAAAAGTATTATTATCAATAAAGTTGACAACAGCGGTACCGGGAACATCTTTTGCCTGGTTAATAACTACATCGATTCCTTTATCTAATGAAGTAGCATTAACCACAGGTATTTTTGAGTTGTTCTTTAACAAATAACTGTATGCTTTAACATCCGGGTCAAAACCTTTTATTTTTTTCCCGTTAACAGTGATCACTGATGGTGTAAGATCAGGCATTACTTTTAACGGAAAGCTGTTTGATACTGTAGTGCCTTCCCAGGTAATATAAGCAAATATTGATGCGGTTCCGGGTTTGTTGGCAGTTACCTTACCATTATCATCAACACTTGCAACTGAAGGATTGTTGCTTTTATATACAATTCCGGCTTTGTTTATGTCAATAAAACTATCATCTGACAGACTGGCTGTCAGACTTGTCTGAGCGGTGTTGCCAGGACGGAAAATTATTTTATTGCAATCGATGACCACTGTTTTCAGAATTGCATTGTATTCTCCGGTCATGTTGGCTTCCACCTGTCCTTTAATATTCTTTGAAGAAGAACCTATTTCAAATATGTATCTGCCCTTATCAAAAGCGATTTTTTCGTTTTCGGAATCCCAAAACCAAAGACCTGAGCAATCGACATCAATTGAAACCCTTTTTATCTGACCTGCAGGGATGGTAACTCTTTTAAATCCTTTCAGTCTCTTTACAGGCCTTTGTAAGGATGCAGGGCTATCCGGAGTCCTGACATATACCTGAGCGATTTCATCTCCGTCAACTTCTCCTGCGTTTTTAATATCAAATGATACTGTAACTTTCCCGTTAGGAGTGATCCTGGTGTCACTGATTTCAAAATTACTGTACTCGAAAGTAGTATATGATAATCCATATCCGAATTCATAGGAAACATCTTTATCAAAATACCAGTATGTTCTTCCGGGGTTACCGTTGCCTCCCCGGAGTGTATAATCATTAAAATCGGGCAGATCACTGACTGACTTATACCATGAGATACTGAGTTTACCTCCGGGATTAACTTCTCCAAATAATATTTTAGCCATTGCTGTTCCCTGTGCCTGTCCGTTGTATCCGGTCCATATCATACCGGGAATATCCGGATCATTTTTAAAATCTTCCACTTCCACCATTCCCATTCCCTGCATTACAACTATAGTATGTGGGTTGACAGCTGCAACAGCTTTGATAAGTTCTGTCTGATTACCCGGTAATGCAAGAGAAAACCTGTCAGACTCTTCCCTGCCTGTTGATTGGTCAGTGCCAACAAAAACAAGTGCTATATCAGCAGAAGCTGCCAGATCGAGTGTTTCCTTGTCAATTTCCGGAGCTTCAGGTTCACGATATACAAGGACAATTGTCTGGGGACCCGTGATTCCCAGAGTGTTGATCTTTGATGTGATCAGGGTTGGTCTTCCTCCAAATCCCCGGAAAGCGCCACCGCCCTGTTGCTGATCTGGTTCAATCTTTTGAGTTGCAATAATATTACCTGTTGCGGATCCTATCCTTGCTTCAAGGATACCCCCGGCAGCTACAGACATTCTGAATCGGATAGAATCGAGATCAGTTAAATCAATATTGTCATAAGCAGTCCAGTCCCCATCTTTTATTCCCCTGAGTGATGTTCCTCCAAATCTTGCCGACGTAATAACACCGCTAGCTGAAGCATTGTATTTTGTTGCATCATATTCTTTTACAATCCCGTTTTTTGATATTGTTGTAAAACTGTTGAGGGTGAAAAAATCAGTTTTTCTTTCTGTATTGGCTCCTGAATTGTGAACAATCTCAATATCATATCCATTATCCTTAATATGGTTCTGAATACCCTGAAGGGGTGAAATTTTCAATTCAGGTTCAACGTCTCCTGAATAATCACCAAGTTCGACTTTATCGGCCTGAGGACCTAATATTGCAATCTTTTTAATATCATTTACATTAAGAGGCAAAATTTTCTTTCCGGTTTTAGTTGAAATTTCATTTTTCAACAGTACCGGTGTTTTAGTTGCAATTTCAACGGCCAGATCGTTGTGTGAAGGATCGTTTATTTTATCGGGCCTGATACCTGCATAGCGTACTATTTCAGGAGGGTCGAATTCTCCCAGCCGCATCCTTATGGTAAAGACGTTAACCAAAGCCTTATCCATATCAGCTTCTGTCATCAAACCTTTTTCAAGAGCACTGAGAGCACTTGTCTGATAAACGCTTCCGCAATCGGTATCAACACCTGATATCAGTCCAAGAGCGGTCGCTTCCTCATTACTTTGAACATAATGATGTCCTGAGAGCATATCTGAAATTGCTCCACAATCACCGGTTACATAACCATCCAGACCGTAAGTCCGTCTTGCAATGGTATCCACAAGAAATTTACTTGCTGATACCGGTATACCATTTACGGCGCTGTAGGCAGTCATTATGGATGGGAGCTTATCATTGGTGATCAGTGATCTGTATGGAGAAAGATAATACTCTCTCATATCCCTGTCATCCATATCTGCACTACCTGAATGTCGGTTAAATTCAGTGTTGTTTGCAAAATAGTGCTTACCACAGGGGACAGCCTTGAGATAAGTGGGATCATCTCCCATTAATCCGCGAATAAAACTACTACTGATCTGAGTTACTAAAAACGGATCTTCTCCAAATGTTTCGGCTGTCCTTCCCCATCTGGGATCACGAGCCGGTTCAACAACAGGTGACCAATAGGTAAGAGTAAAAATTAAATCGTGATTAAAACCCCTTGCTTCATCCGCAACAACAGATGTTTCTCTCATGATCAGTTCAGGATCCCAGGTTGAACCAACTGCAACACTGTTTGGGAAAGAAGTAGCAGTTTTTCCACTATTATTGTTTCTCCCCATAATTCCGTGGAGGGCTTCACCCCATATGTCGTATTTATTTACGCCAAGTCGCGGGATTGCAGGCATTGTATTCCCTAACAGGCTCTGTTTTTCTTCCAGAGTCATCCTTGAAACAAGATCAACAGCCCTTTCCTTAAAAGAATATGCTGTGTTAAGATAAATTGGTTTTCCGGCATTACCACTATCTGCAGTAAAAGCCATTATTGAAACACCAATTAAAATCAGAAGGAGGTTTTTAATCTGTTTGAGTTTCATGGCATATGATTTAATAAAATATAAATGTAGTAAAAGAAGGGCAAAGTGTGGGTACAGTTTTAATCTTAGTTAATTTTCTTTCTGTAATTGTAATATCTGATAGATTGTTTATTAACAAGTAAAATTAGTATAAAGGGGAATAATTTATCTTTTTTGAATGGAGGTATTCCATTTAAAATCCACATCAATAAGAATCCCGGTATTCGAATTTTGTGCAATGCCCTGGATCTCATCAATCAATAAATCAGTAGCTATTTTTCCCATTTTCCTCGGATCCTGGTCAATGACTGAAAGAGTGGGACTGAATAATCTGGCAGTATCATTTAGTCCATAACCCAAAATGCCAATATCATCAGGAATTTTCAAACCTGTCTTTCTTATAGCTTTATAAGCACCAGAAGCAACACGGTCATTAACTGTCAGTATTATTTCAGGCAACTCTCCGCCTGTATACAGTTTTTCAAATGCCCGTATGCCATCGTCAATTTCATAGCCACCTTCAATAATCCAGTCTTCCCGAACAGGAATCCTGTTGTCAATAAGAGCTTCTCTGTACCCATTGCATCGTTCATTTCCGATACTGGTACCGGAGTAACCTGCAAAATGTGCAATTCTGGTATAACCTGCTGAAATCAGCTGGTTCAATGTTTCAATAGTGGCTATTTTATCGTTAAAAGCCACATAGCTGAAAGGCAATTCTTTGATGGCACGGTCAAAAAATACCAGAGGAATATTAACCCTGCTGACATATTCAAATATTTTATGATCGGTTGTTTCCTGGGAAACGCAGACAAGAAGACCATCCACGCGCAGATCGATAAGATTTTTGATATTATTTCTTTCAAATACTTCTTTCTCACGTGATACGGTAAGAATGACATTATAATTATGCTCTTTTGCTGTATCTATAATACTGTCAACAAGGTAAGAAAAGAAACAATTTTCGAGATCAGGAACAACAATTCCCAGTATAAAAGTTTTTTGAAGTGATAATTGTTTGGCAATGAGATTGGGAGAATATCCCATTTCTTCTACAGCCCTATTGACCTTTTCCTTCATTTCGGCAGAAATGTCAGGATGATTTCGCAGGGCTTTTGAAACAGTGATACGTGAAACGTTTAACCTGGTTGCAATGTCCTGTTGAGTTATATGATTTGTTTTCATTCTAAGAATGCCTGTTGCAGGCATATAATGCACCACAAAAATACATTTTTCCTTATACTTATAAACAGGCCTTTATGTTTGTTACAGTTACTTCAGAAAAATCCCCGTTGATAAGATCTCACAGGATTTTGACTGATTTGCCAGAGGGTATATTTATAGTCCTGGTCTCATCGCCATAACGGATCACACAGGGATTACCCAGTATTGATTTAACATCACACGAAATAAGTTTCCCGTTTTCCCAGGCCATATTAATCTCAAATCCTCCTCTGGCTTTTAATCCTGTAACAGACCCGTTTTCCCAGCTTACAGGTAAGGCAGGCAGCAAAGAAATTTCTCCGGCATGACTTTGTAACAGGCATTCGGCAACTGCTGCCGTAAATCCGAAATTGGCATCAGACTGATTACTACCAGTGTTGTGGAAATTATTTCCTATTCCTCCTCTGTCTGTTGGTGTAAGGAAGAATTGTTTGATGACTGTATCAGTCTTTACTCCGTCTTCAAGCCTTGCCCAGTCGCATATATCCCATGCGCTTGTCCATCCGCTGCCTATACGGCGTGGTTCCAGCCATTTCCTGATTGCTCCGGCTATTTCGGGATCTCCTTTTAAGGTTATGGAATTACCGGGGAAAAAGCCGAAGTTTGCAGACATGTTATGACCCTCATTACCTCTTATCCAGTCTTCGAGCCATACCTGAAGAAGGCCGTCTTTTCCTATCTGGTAAGGAGGTATTTTTTCAAGAGCCTCAGCAAGCTGTGAACCAAATTCCTGATCTGTGTTCAATATCTTTCCTGCTTCAATGCAATGAGGGAAAAGATCTTTTATCATACCTGTATTCATTGTGGTACCAGATGACAGGAACACTTCCGGCGCCCCCTCTTTAACAAAATAGCCCTGCTCAGGAGACACCGAAAAAGGAATAACAAGCCAGCCATGTTTAGGTTCAATGGTCATAATATCCAAAAGGAACTGAGCTGATCCTTTCATTATCGGATAATACTCTCTGAGGAAATCGACATCCCCTGTGTACAGATAATGCTCCCAGATATGCTGACAGAGCCAGGTGCCGCCAAGCGGCCACATACCGTACCTTGCTGCATCAACAGGAGCTGTGCCAAGCCACAGGTCAGTATTATGGTGGGCTACCCAGCCTCCTGCATTGTAATATGCTTTTGCAGTCTTTGCCCCATTTTCAGATAAATCCTTTAAAAAGTCAAATAATGGCATGTGGCACTCTGACAGGTTTGTGATTTCAGCCGGCCAGTAGTTCATCTGAGTGTTGATGTTTATCGTATATTTACTTCCCCAGTTTGGAAGCAGATCCTGATTCCACCTTGCCTGCAGATTAGCTGGCTGGCTGCCTGACCTGCTGCTTGAAACCAGTATATAACGGCCGAACTGAAATATTTTTGCAAGAAGATCCGGGTCGGGAAGACCTTTTTTTATGTTCGCTATCCTCTCGTCAGTTGGTTTTTCATTCATAGCCGGATCACCAATCTTAAGCTTTACCCTGCTCATAAGGCCGGAGAAATCATTCAGATGAGTTTTCTTTAATGTATTGAAGTTCTTACTTTTTACGTCTGCCAGTATTTTTTCACACCGGGCAGCAGGATCTCCGCTTATATCCTTATAATTTACGAAGCTTGTAGCAGCAGTTAGAATAAATGTCACTGAATTGGCATTGGAAATCATAAGACTTGAATCGGTTGCCAGTAGGGTTCCCTTTTCAGGCAGCGCAACCAAATCAGTCTGAAAACTGAGGCCGGTTCCTTCAACTTTAGCAATAAGCCAGCTTTCAGTTTCCGGAAGATATCTCCAAATGCCATTCATTGTCAGCCTGTTGTCTTTTGTCATAGTCCTTTCCAGGAAAGGACTCCTGAGTTTTGCCTCAAGTGATACGCTTCCGGGTTTGTCTGCCGATACTTTCATCACCATTACATGGTCTGGATAGGACATAAAGACTTCCCGTGTAAATTTAACATCTCCTTCTGTGTAGCTGACTTTGACAACACCGGTTTCCATGTCGAGTTCGCGATAGTAATCTTTAATCTGATCTCCCGTCACCTTGAAATCGAGGGACAGGTCACCCAAAGGCTGATATGCCTGCTGTGCTACAGGGATACCATAAAAATGCTGATTAACCATTTCTTCAGCTTCAGCAAATTTATCTGCAAAAACAAGATTCTTGATTTGTCCGAAATATTTGTATGCATCAGGGTCGTTATAGTCATGAGGCCTTCCCGACCAGAAGCTGGATTCATTTAAAGCAATCCTCTCATTCTGTATCCGGCCAAAGACATTGGCACCCATATAACCATTTCCTATAAACAAACCATCAAGCCATACATCACCTGCCGGTTTATCATACCAAATAACCATTTCTTTTTCTCCGGAAGATCTGTTAGGATCAGGAATACAGGAAACCGGTAACAAAAAGATGGAAATAATTGCAATGATTCCTGTTTTCAGGACAGTATATGATTTTTCCATAAGGCTTCGATTAAATTATGTCACGGGATCAAAGTTTTATCACATCAACTATATAAGGGATAATGCAACAGTTTTGTCAATTTCTATTCTGTTTGCGCATTATCTTTCTGTCATTTCATTTGTCAGATGCTACTCAAAGCGTATCCAGTCAACTTCCACAGGATTACTGTCTTTAAGTACTACAACCAGGTCATGAATTCCTTTCTGATATTTCGAAAGACGTTTATTAATTGTATCCCATTCGGTACCGGCAGGTATTTTCACCTCAGCTAATAACAGACCTTCCGGATTATTCAGACGGATCTGCAGGGTACCTCCTGAGGGTGAAATGGCTTTTACACGGATAGTTTTAAGTTTCTTCTTACCAAAATCAACCTTATTATATGATATCCATGCATTCTGTTTATCAAACCGTGTCTTCCAGCCTTTAAATGTATTTGCAGTATCCAGAAAAGCAACTGAAGCTCCTGATTCGCTTATTTTACTGTAACGGTCAATCTCAATATTCTGAAGGGCGCTTGATACCCCGACACCACGCAAAGTGGGTATCACTTTCCGCATTGTACCATCTTCATTAAAGAAGAGACTATCTGCCTTTGCAGATCTGTTTTTGTCAAAGTCAGGGGAAAGATCCTTATCATGATAGAACAAATACCACTGATCATTGAATTCAATTATCGAATGATGATTTGTCCAGCAGCCGGAAGCGGATTCATCCATAATTACTCCTGCGAACTTAAACGGTCCCATAGGATTATCGCCGATAGCATATTCAAGTCTTTCAGTATTATTTTGCACATGAGGATATGTCATATAATAGATTCCATTACGTTCAAAGAAAAAAGGACCTTCAACGAGACCTTTTGTGGGAAAATTTTCGAGTACTCTGGGTTCGGAATCCAGTTCCAGCATATTGTCTTTCAGTTTTGCGCCAAAAATCCTGTTCATTGAATAGTAAATATAGGCCTGACCATCTTTATCAATGAAAACGCTTGGATCAATACCAACAATACCCTTGATCGGCTCAGGCTGCGGAGTATATGGCCCCTCGGGATTGTCAGCCACTGCAACTCCTATACCGAATCCCCTGCCTGCACCTTTTCTGACATTTGCCGGAAAATAAAAATAATACTTACCGTCTCTTTCAATACAATCCGGAGCCCACATGCTGAAAGTAGTTGTGTCAACCCAGTCGGCATCATACTGACTTACAATAACTCCATGATCTGTCCAGTTGACAAGATCCGGAGAGGAAAATACATGGTAATCTTCCATACAGAACCAGTCTTTGCGTGCAAAGGCTTCAGGAGCCGGTATATCGTGAGAAGGGAAAAGGTATACTTTTCCATTAAAAACCCTTGCGGTAGGATCAGCTGTGAACTGATCCCTAATTAATGGGTTCTGTGCTGATACTATACCTGAGAATAACAGCGAAAATAAAGCAAGAAGGATTAATTGTCTTTTGGTTTTCATGATATTATTTTAATAAAAGTGAATATTAGTATTTTTTATAATGTTTTATTTAATCCTGAACCAGTCAAAATCGACGTACCCTCCGGGCGTTTTTGTCGAGTAATTGAATAGTCCGTATCTATACCCCATGAAATGAGGCATTGAATATTCCATCTTAAGCTGTGTACCTATCGGGATCCATGATTTGCCATCAAGGCTGTAGAAAAAATCTGCCACATCGGCAAGATCCCTGAAATTACAGTCAGCACGCAGATATACTTTTTTTTGTGTCAGTGGAATGATTTCTGCTTCAACCGGAGAGCCGGTCTGGGCACTGATCATCACTATCGATTTTGTACCGTTTTCAAATTTGACTCCTACGAGTCCGTATTTTCTCTGAAGAAGAGCGAGTCCGGCACAATCACCCTCTTTCATATTTGATACATCCACTAAGGTTGAGCCTGAACACTGGGGACCGAAAGTACGCTGTGTCAATGTGTTCCTTGCCGATACGAAGTCCTTGTCTATACGTCCGGTTGTTAACCGGAGATAACCTTTTCGTTGAGTGACTGACCACAGACTGTTAACGGGGTTATGATTCCATTGCCATACAAGTGGAAGGT
>DAINPM010000013.1:0-48240 GCA_036743455.1 Bacteroidales bacterium
AGTACGGGTAGGCATGGTAGCAGGCAAAAATTCCTGCATGTCCGCTTTTCCCGTATCTTAAAGATATCAAAAGAAGCTTTATCTTCATCAGGATCAACGGGATGGGAGAGAGGATCAAGAGTAGGCCAGCTTGATATGCTTACAGGGCGTCTTACATTATACTGATCATTCTCGTAAGATACAACTTCATCAAGCATTTGTGTAATAAATACTTCCGAAGCTGTTGCATCTGCTATGCTGAATTGGAAACCTGAAAAAGAAGTAAGTTCCGGATGAAAAAGATCAGTTGTATCTATTTCCTCAGGCATTATCTCTCTTCCTGTTATATAACCTGCAGTCCATCTGCTTACATCGGTGAGATATGTGCCATGAGCCCTGCCAGGTCTGGAGTCAATGGTGTTGTTCCCGTGTATGCAATCAATTACTTCACGTATAGCTGACCGGAAGGCTTCAGTGCGAAGTACAAGATCATAGTCATCCGGATTATTTTTGTCTTCTATCTCATCAAGCCAGATACCTTGAAAAAGAAGCAAAGGGTTATCAGGATTACGCTGATTGTATTCGGCAAGCTTTTCATAAAAAACGGGTGGATGCAGGGTATATATCCTGATGGAATTGAAACCTGCTTCTGCCATCTCTTTTATCCATTTTTCATATGTCCCTTCTGTCAGGGATTCAATAGCATAAGCAATCTCTCCGGGGAAATATCCGGGAGGTGATGATCCGAGATTTATTCCTTTCAGTAGCAGAGGCCTGTAGCCTGTCCCGGTGAACATCTCAATATGATTTTCTGATGTTCTGTAGGGCAGATATTGTTTTGTCGTAAGTTCAAAATTTATTACTGTATCGCAGCCTATAGTTATATCTGTAAGTCTCACAGGATAATAATCATCCATTTTAACTGTAGCCGTAACAGCATATCTCCCCGAGGCGAAGGATGGCAACGTGTTGAGCGGAGGTGGCATAAGAGATACAAGTCCCGTACTTGCAGCATAGAAAGACTGACCCGCAATCTTGAGCAGCTTACCTGAAGTAGTTCTCCCCCCGAAGGTAAGAGAATAGATGTAATAACCCTGTTGTACAGGAGTTCCGCTATTTGTTCTTCCATCCCATGCGATCTGGTAACTTCCTGCAGGAGTGGAGGGAAATAGCAGTTCAGTTATTTTCTGACCTGTAAAATTATAGACAGAGAAACGAATATCACCGTCAGTGTTTATAATAAAAGGGATATTTACAGCGTGAGAAAAAGGATTGGGATATGGTTTAGCCAGTTCAATCAGACCGGGGACATCCTCATATAATGCAAATAAGCGGATGGAATATGTTCCGTCACTCCTTGATATTGCTGAATAGAGGGTGTTTCCTGATGAAAAAGAGATTTGTGCATCCGGAAGTGTATTTCCAAAAGTGTCTGTTATTTTACCTGTCACATAGTAGTCGGTGGCAGATAGTGGTTCTGCAATAAGAAACGACATCATCAGGAATGTAAAAAATCTGGTTCCAAACCAATTAAATACTCCTGATGATGTCGTTTTCTTCATTCTATCATCAATTTCCTGTCTGACTCAGATCATTAGCAGCATTGATAAGATAGATATAATCAGCTGATATATCGATTACATATTCATTTTCACCCCAGAAGAATGGCCAGTCTTCCTGGTGTTCAGGGAAATCGGGTTTTAAGATTACAATGCCGGGTACAACACCTCCTGCAATGAAACTGAAGTCTGCCCGGTTAGTTCCGTATGCATATTTTTTGGATCGTGTACCTACTCCGGAAACGAAGGATATATTCGATCCTGGGTGGCAGCCATGAATATAATGAAGTCCACGTAAATAGTACTCAGGGCCTATAATTTCCGGGAATTCCTTATGTAGCTGATAGTTTGTTATTGCCCAGCTGACTATCCGGTTATTACCTCCCCAGCCACCTGCCCCTATTGAGACACCGAAAGGATTGGCATTGGTAAGTTCGTCATTGGCTTCTTTGTATTTCTCTACGAAGGGAATCAGTTTGCTTTTAAATTCCTCATTCATGTAGGGGATAGCATGAAGAGCTACACTCATATTCATATTATAACCCTCTTCCATTGAAGGCCAGAATAATTCTTCAAATTTATCGGCATATTGTTTTTCTCCGGTTGAGATGAATAGTTCGAGGGCAGTTGCCATTTCAGCTGATCCGCCAAACATAAAGCCTCTTCCCTGCGGTTGGGTTTCCTGTTTATTATGTTGATCGACCCAGCCTTTTTTTGCTGCTGCGAGGCACTCACTGGCAAGGGCATCATTATATCCTTTGAGGACCCGGCCGGCAGCTGCAAGAGCAGTATACATACCATAGTTCTCCCGTGGGCTTTCATTTGTAAAAACCCATCTGTCGTCAGGAGTACCGCTGTAATTACCTCTTATTTCATAAGGTCTCAGGCTGGGATCATAAATGAGGTTGTCGGTTTCGTTAATGGCATCTCCCAGGTGATGATACTGATGGAGGTTTGGAACAATAATACCTCTTGTAGCTCTGCCGAAGGCTCTGTACTGGGCAATCAGTGCAAGAGTGCCATGTTCAATCTGCTGGAGCAGGTCAGGAGTGCCGTCAGGATGATGAATATCCACAAAACGCTGTTTCTGATCTATAAGAGTCTCATCACGCTCAACATCAAATGTTTCCCAGGTATTGATGAGAGAGGGGACAACAGCGCTGTGTCTGCCTGTTTGTATGTCAAAATCGCCTGCATCGAACCATCCTCCCATATCCAGACCCGGGATATGTTCTCCCGGTTTGTATTTTGTTCCGGTACTTTCTCCCATACGGTAACCATCGAAATGCTGATGATTGACCGGAGCCTGTCTGGCATCATCAAGGTAAGGACGGCCATGCCATACACGGTAGGCTTCATTTACAAACATATGATCCATTTGTGCCGGGAAAAAGACATCGAGAGTCTTATGCCAGGCATCAGAGTAAATATGTGTTCCAATCTGGAAGACATCTGATTCCACATCACCATATTGGATCATATACAATCCGGGATCACGAACCTCTGAAAAATCAAATTTTGCATAATTATATCTCAGGTATTCACCCCATTCCAGGGGAGGGGCACTGTAAGCTTCGGCCCATTTCCCATTGTCATTGAGTTTTAATAGAGTGGCACGGCTCATTACTTTATCATTTTTATCCAGTTCAATGACGGCAACTTTATCCTCATCAGGGAAGTAACCCACTTGTGAGTGTGCAATGACAGGAGGCCTTATCCATCCGGGAATAAGATTCGGGGTTATTAACCATTCTACTACTTTCCCGGTTTTTCCTGAAGGAATGATGGTACGAACCACAAACCAGCCATTCTGGGCAACGTTACGACCATCCAGAAGCATAATATCGTTGTCAGATGATTCAATTTTAACTCTTCGCTCAGGGTCTTCCGGAGCCAGAATAAACGTCTTTCCCTGTGCTATGGGCAATGCCTCAACAAATTCATCTCTTCCACGATCGTCAAAAGTAGTATGACCGGCAAACTGTGGAAATTTTTCTGAATTGGGCTTTACTTCCATTGAACTGGATGGATAGAGAGGGAATAAACCTGTCTTGTCATCTGCAATAAATGATTTTTCAAAATACTCTGTAGGCAGAAATTCCAGATTAAGGCCGGCTCTTCCTTCAAGGATTTCAGGAAGAGGTTCATCAAGCTCCACACTGAGGATGATCGCATTGCCCTGGGGCTTAACTACTAACTTAGAAGTAAAATCATAATCATCATAACTAAGGACAACATCAATACTATTGTTCTCCCGGTTGACATTACGTTCCACCATCGTAGGGATTGCATCCCATTGTTCAGGGGTCGGATTAATTCTGACAGCACCTCCGGTGGCTGTCCTTAAACCATGATGTATCATAAATACACCGGCTATCTTTTCATCGAAGAAGGTCGGGTTGTACTGGTTTTCAAAAACCATTACATTGAAACCCCTGGCTTCGAAATAGTCCTTGTCATTCAATATGAATTCTTCCGCCGATGAGGGAGACATATCGTCACAGGACAAAAACAAACCCGCAGAGGCCAGTATAAAAAAAGACACAGCTGCTGATACAAAAAAAATCGATTTCTTCATGTGATAAGTGAATAAATGGTTTATAGTATAAATGACAATTAATTTTCGGGTTTTATATTGTGAAAATAATCTTTTTAAGTAGAAAAATATAATATGGATTGGGTTTTTAAGTTATTGAATGTTTCATTTATGCTTTAGAAAAGTCCTTCAACTGAAAGATATCTTTCTCCTGTGTCATAAATGAAGGTCAATATCCGGGTTTTTTCAGGTATTTCAGGTATTTTTTTTGCTACTGCGGCCAGACTTGCCCCGCTGGAGATACCGGCGAGGATACCTTCTTCCCTTGCTGCACGTCTTGCGTAGTTAAAAGCTTCTTCTTTTGTGACAGTTATTACTCCGTCGAGAATATCAGTATGAAGATTTGGAGGGATGAATCCGGCTCCTATTCCCTGTATGGGATGAGGTGATGGTTTTCCTCCACTTATGACGGGTGACAGTTCCGGTTCAACAGCAAATATTTTAATATCCGGAAAATTTTTCTTAAGAATTTCTCCTACTCCTGTAATATGACCACCTGTACCTGCCCCGCTTATTAGATAATTAATCCCTTCAGGGAAATCCTCTAATATTTCTCTGGCAGTATTTTTCTGATGGATGAGAATGTTTGAAATATTATCGAACTGCGATGGAATCCAGGCATTATTTATCTCATTACTTATCTCTTTTGCCCTTTCAATAGCCCCTTTCATACCGGAGCCTGCAGGGGTGAGTTCCAGTCCGGCACCATAAGCTTTCATCAGTTTTCTGCGTTCCGGCGACATGGACTCAGGCATAACAATAATAAGTTTGTAGCCCTTAACGGCAGCGGCCATTGCAAGACCGATTCCGGTATTGCCTGATGTAGGTTCTATAATTACAGAATCTTTTTTAAGTATTCCCTCTCTTTCAGCATCCTCAATCATCGCGAGAGCTATTCTGTCTTTGATGCTTCCTCCCGGATTACGGGCTTCAAATTTGACCCATACTTCATGTGACTGACCAAATAGCCTGTTAAGCCTGATATGAGGAGTATTGCCTATGATATCAGTAACAGCGGATACTTTCATAATCCCGATATCATTTTATCCTTATCATTTTTTTTCGTGCCCGAAAATTTCTTTCCGTTCCTGTATTCAATCTGAGGTCTGTGATAAACTATTGTCCCGGGATCCACTCCTGAGGTGAGCCATACATTTCCACCTATGACACTGTCATGTCCTATAAGCGTTTCGCCTCCAAGAATAGTACTTCCCGCGTATATAATGACGTTATCTTCAATAGTGGGATGACGTTTGGTGTTACTCATTTTTTTATCAACATGTAAGGCTCCCAGTGTTACACCCTGGTAGATTTTTACATTCTCACCTATAATTGTCGTTTCACCAATCACAATACCTGTACCATGGTCTATGAAAAATTTTTTTCCTATAGTGGCTCCCGGATGAATGTCGATTCCTGTTTTACTGTGTGCATGTTCACTTATGATGCGAGGCAGGATTGGTATATCAAGTTTGTAAAGAATATGTGACAGACGGTAGACAGTCACAGCATAGAACCCCGGATAACACAAAAGTACTTCTTCTATGTTGTACGACGCCGGATCGTGTTGAAGATATCCTTTGGCTTCTTCCAGGAGATCCAGATAAACAGGATGAAGGGAATTAAAAAATTTCTCTGACAATTCTTCCGGAGATCCCTTAAGACTGGAAGAGATAGGTTTAAGCAGTTCTTCCAGCTCAATTTCCAACTGAGTGTATTTTAGCCGGGTTTCTTTTATGCCGGGTCTCTGATTATCTTTTATCGGGAAAAGAAAAAGAATAAGGTCTTCAATAAAGTTGTGAGCATCTCTTACTGAAGGCACTGCCTGGCAGTAACTGCTCTGGATCTTCATAATTTCTTCCGGAATATTATCCATGTATCAGAAAATGTTAATATAGTATTTGAGAGGTAAAATTAGTAAAATCTTATAAGGACCATTGCAAAGGACTGTAAATAAAATCAGAGTGGGTGTTTATTGCTCTCGCTTTTCACTCTCACTCTGATATTGTACCCGGAGCCGGGATCGAACCGGCACAGCATTGCTGCCACTGGTGTTTGAGACCAGCGCGTCTACCAATTCCGCCATCCGGGCGTTCAGGTCATGCAGGTCTTTGTTAATAAGGACAAATTTAATAGAAATATTCATCAAATAAAACCGTCTTAAGGCACTGTTATTTCTTATAGTAAAATACAGTTTTCTCCAGATAAAGTAGCAACATTCCCGACAAATCAGGGTATTGAGAGAGGAGAGATAAGATTCAGGGGAATTATTAAATAGCAAAAAGCATTGTCAGTGTAAGCGTGACACAGCAGGTGATCCGACACTTTCCCTTATTATTTTTTCAATTCCGGCCCTGTCGAAACCGCATTCTCTATAGAGTTCTTCCTGGCTTCCGTGCTCAACAAAATAATCGGGAATACCGAGCCGTTTTATTTTTGCGTTATAACCGTTATCTGCCATAAATTCTATGACAGCGCTTCCAAAGCCTCCTTTAAGGATCCCATCTTCAATGGTTATAATTGTTTTGAATTTTTTAAATACACTATGAAGTGTTTCTTCGTCGAGAGGGTCTGCAAACCTCATATCCCAGTGAGCAACCGATAATGATTCTTCTTTCAGTTTATTCACAACGGCAGCCACATCGTTTCCAGGATGGCCGAGACTTAAAACTGCAACATCATCTCCATCACTTATCAGCCTTGCTTTTCCGATCTCTGTTTCCCGGAAGGGTTTTTCCCATTCGGCAATATGACAGTTTCCTCTTGGATAGCGTATTGAGAAGGGTCTGTTGTTTTTTTCGAGTTGAGCCGTATACATCATGTTCCTGAGTTCAATGGCATCCATAGGAGCAGCAACAACAATATTAGGTATGCTCCTCATAAAAGCTATATCGAAAAATCCGTGATGAGTAGCACCATCAGCACCCACAAGACCGCCGCGGTCAAGACAAAAAACCACATGAAGATTCTGGATTGCAACATCATGGATTACCTGATCGTAGGCTCTCTGTAAGAATGATGAGTAAATGTTACAGAAAGGTATCATACCCTGAGTTGCCAATCCTGCTGAAAATGTAACAGCATGTTGTTCAGCTATTCCCACATCGAAAGTTCTTTCAGGAAGCTCTTTCATCATTAATGACAGAGAACATCCTGTGGGCATGGCAGGTGTTATGCCTGCAATTTTTTCATTTTTAAGCGCCAGTTCCAGAATTGTTTTCCCAAAGATCTCATTATAAGGAGTCCCTATATGGGTGTCGGAGGAAATGATAAACTGCCCGGTTTTTCTGTCGAATTTACCCGGAGCGTGAAAAGCTGTCTGATTTTCTTCAGCCTGTTTGAATCCTTTCCCCTTAACTGTAAGACAGTGCAACAGTTTTGGTCCGGGTATGCGTTTCAGATCTTCCAGAACTTTGGTCAGATGCATTACATCATGTCCGTCAATAGGACCGAAATACCTGAAATTCATTCCTTCAAAGAGATTACTCTTATCAAGAATAGTACTTTTAAAACCTGCTTCAAGCTGGGCAGCAAGTGTTCTGGCATCAGGTCCAAATTTACCTACTTTCCCAAGGAAATTCCATATCTTATCTTTAAACCTGTTATACGTTCTGCTGGTAGTAATATCGAGAAGATACTCTTTTAACGCACCAACGTTGGGATCTATTGCCATGTTGTTATCGTTAAGGATAACAAGAATATCGGATTTGCCTGCTCCGGCATTGTTCAACCCTTCAAAAGCCTGACCTGCTGTCATGGCACCGTCACCAATGACTGCTACCACATGCCTTTTTTCTCCCTGTTGCCTTGCCGCTACAGCCATCCCAAGAGCAGCAGAAATAGAAGTTGAAGAATGACCTGTCCCAAAAGCGTCATACTCACTTTCAGCTATTTTAGGAAAACCACTGATACCTTTGTACTTACGGTTAGTGTGAAATATGTCTCTTCTGCCCGTAAGTATTTTATGACCGTAGGCCTGGTGACCAACATCCCAGATGATCTTGTCGTATGGAGTATTGAAAACATAGTGCAGGGCAACAGTCAGTTCAACAACTCCAAGACTGGCGCCAAAATGACCGGGATTGGAACTTATAACATCAATAATAAACTGACGGAGTTCTTCACTGACTTTGACCAGATCAACCAGTTCCAGTTTCTTAAGATCTGCCGGTGAAGATATTTTAAATAATAGATTATCTGTGTTATCCATTATTATAAATATTTAATGCAAATATAACAATAATAATACCCTGATGTTTATTCGGGCATAGCCCGGTTTTTCTTATTTTTGTTACGGAGATGGAAATTACTGAAATACGATATTGTACAGAGAAAGAATAATCTATTCAAAAACAATGATTATGAACAGGAAAATATTCCCGGCATTGTTGTTATTATCACTATTAATTTCGACAGTTTCGTGTGTGTCAGGACTGAAATTTAAGAGAGTACAGGATGAAAGCCGACATTTTATGGACGAGAGGGATACTTATAAAGCTGATAATATTACTCTTGAGATGGCTAATAAGGAATTAAAAGCCAGACTTGAAGAATTACAGAATGAATCAGATATTATTGAAGAAGAATTATCAGAAATAAGTAAGGAGCGGGATGAAGCCATTAATGAAAAGGCAGAGTTGTTATCAAGGTACAATGATCTTGAAAAAGCTCATGAAGAACTTATCAGGGGCAATGTTCAAGAGACTCAGAAACTGCTTGGAGAATTACAGGCTGCCAGAGCGGATCTGGAACAAAAGGAAAATATTCTACGTCAGCTTGAGGCTAATCTTGATTCTAAAAGAGCTGCGCTGGATGAACTTAATTATGAGCTGGAGGAAAGGAACAGAAGACTTATTGAGCTTGAAAAGATCCTCAATACTCAGAAGATGATAGCAGATGATCTGAAAAACAAAGTATCTGATGCGCTATTTAATTTTGAAAACAACGGACTTACTGTAAGTCAGAGAGATGGCAAGGTGTATGTGTCTCTTGAAGAGAAACTGCTTTTCCGCTCAGGCAGCTGGGAGATAGATGCCAACGGAAGGAATGCATTACGGCAACTGGCAGGCGTCCTGGAAAGAAATCCTGATATACAGGTTACAATTGAGGGCCATACTGATGATGTACCCTACAAACCAGGCAACAGCCAACTGGTGGACAACTGGGATCTGAGCGTAAAAAGGGCCACCACAGTAGTAAGGGTCCTTCTTGAGAATTCTGCAATTGATCCGAAACGTCTCACGGCTTCCGGTCGTGGAGAATTTTTTCCTGTTGATGAAAGAAATACTGCTGATGCCCGTCAGAGGAACAGAAGGACCGAGATAATATTGACTCCCGACCTGAGTGAATTGTACGATCTTATTAATAGATACTGAATACAATCGGCTAACGGTTATGTTTGAGAAATCTGATAGAACAATCAGGAGATTGTTTTATCAGAACGGGCATCTTTATTCGGAGAATTCTTTCAATCTGACTTTCATGTTTTGAAGAGCCTGGATAAGATTATCTTCAGGTTTAAGAAAATCCTGATCCATCCAGAAATCATAATCATAATCTGTAATTGTTTTTGAAAAGACAGAATGAACAGGAGCGAGTTCTTCTCTCTCAAATCTTTTTACATTATCCAGGCGTATATCTGTAACAGCCATTTCAAAAAATACATTGAACTGGCTATTGAAAAGACGTTTCTTTTTCTTTGATATAAAAACGAGATCACCTCTGACATGATTCAGGAAATATCTTTGGTTAATTTTTCTGTAGCTGACAGAATATCTGACTGATGACGGCCATGTTTCGAAACCTCGTGTAGGGCTGGCCACAAAAGAATTTTTCAGTTCATCAATATATTTCGGATGAATTTCAAAATCGGCACTAAGCAAAGCATAATCATCGGTATTGATATACATAGTCCCCCTGAAAAGAGGCAGATCAATGTATTCTTTTTGTTCAAAATCAATTACGTAAGCTGATTCTTCATCAAAAATAATGATGTCGCTTATTCTGTAAGTGTACATATCCATGTTTTCTTCAGAAAGGAACTCAAAGGTGTTTTTTATCCCATCAAGATCCAGACAGGTACTTAATCCTGCCTTAAGTCTGATAGCCAGAGTGTCACTGAGATTGATATTTTCTATTTTACGGCTTTTCCGGACTTTTATCTGGTCACTCTGAAAAACACTGTTGTAAGGGCTTTTGAAAATACTTATAACTGCTTCTGAATAAGTCTGTAAGTCCTTTTTCTTTTGTACTCCTTCACGATAGAAAGCTGTAAGCATTGCCGGTGAAGAACCGTAATTATCAGTAACAGATCCCATTGTCCTGATTAATATTTCCTGAGGAATCCGGACCCTGATGATAATTTCAGGAATTGGTATGAATTCCCTTTTGAGAGAAACAGTGAGTTCTCTTCCGGTAATCTGATTAACAGGATAATTATGGGAAATGAAGCCGAGATATGAGACAGAAAGAGTATCGTTTAAGTAATCTGATGTGATCCTGAGGTTGAATTGGCCATTTTTGTTTGAAACTGTTCCCCTGCCCCTGTCCTTTAAGAATACTGCAGCAGAGGGCAGAGGTTCTCCGGAATCTTCGTCAATAACTGTCCCCGAAACAAAATCCCTTCCTCCAGGTAACAGATTATCTGTTCTGTCGGTGGGTAGAGGTTTTGCAATGATAATATATTTATCTATAACCGAATAGGTAAGTAAATCGTCTTTAAGGATGCTGTCCAGTATGCTTTGTAACCGGATATTACTGAAAGTAAGGTCTGTAATTGTATTTGTATTAATAAGTCTGCTGTCATAAGTGAAGTTATAACCGCTTTGTCCGGTAATTATTTCCAGGGCATTGCTGATTTTCACCGGACCTTCACTGAAGGTAAAAAGAGAATCAAGAATTGTTTCCTGACCGCTCAGGACTGACCATTGGCTCAGTATAACGAATGAAACAATGGCTGAAATCTTTTTTATCATGGAGCCATTGAATGACAGCATTTTTACTAACAGTTATTTTTGTGTAAGATGGTAAACATCACCTTCTTTTGAATAACCAAGTATAAAACTAGCACAAATTAGGCGAATTATAGTATCGTGTGGCTGGTTATCTATTGTAGTAGCCCAGGGAAGATCCAGAATTTCCGGGTCATCAGCAACTATTTTCATATCATACACTCTTTCAAGATCCCGGAAAACAATATCAAGAGTCTGTCCGTCATATTTCAGCACTCCTTTATGATAGGCCAGGTAATTAGGATCATTATTAAACTTTTTTTCCGGCATTTCTGAACCAATAGTCCCAACATATCCCGAATCGAGTAAAATATTTTGTTTGCCGGAATTATCCGAAAGAATGACATGTCCCGTTTCAACAAATACCTCAACTTCAGCCTCCGGGTTATCTGTTATGACGTTGAAAGAAGTACCGAGAACTTTTATCCTGGCTTTTCCGGCATCCACTGTAAAAGGGTTACCGGTATCAGATGAAACCTCAAAAAACGCTTCTCCTTTAAGTTCCACATTCCTTTCTGCTTTGCCATAATCTGACCGGTAGGCAAGATATGTATTACGATTGAGAAAGACATTGCTTCCGTCCGGGAGGATTACTTCACGGTTTGTCTCATTGATACCTGTCGATATTACTGTTTTTTTATAGGGGAAACCGGTTTTTGCCATATATAATGTTACAATGCCAAGACTTACCAGGATAAGAGAAACAGCGGCAATTTTCATCATAATTCTTCCGGAAAAAAACACTTTTCGCTGATTGCGCACACTCTGATTACTTTCTTTATTCAATCGGGATACTACTTTCCTCCACGCATAATCAACATCAATTTCTTTATTCTCATCCATATTTTTAAGCTCTTTCCATTGTTTGTATGTATTGTATTTGTCTTCACTCAGAAATCTCTGAAAAAAGTCTGACGGTTGGTTATTTTCTTCCGACATGTGACGGGCCAGTTTTTCCCATTCACTACTGTTATATTTATCTTCGTTTGCCATTTTTTATAATCATTCTGCTAACTCCTTCCGGAATAATTTTAATGCTCTTACCATACTGGCTTCTACTGTCTTAATGGAAACAGACAGTTTTTGAGCTATTTCAGAGTACTTTAATCCTTCAAACCTGTTCATGCAAAAAATCATTCCGCATCTTTCAGGTAATTTTTCCAGTATTTTGATTATTCTTTGATTAAGCTCTTTGTATTGAACAATTTCCACAGGGTTTTGCGGGAGTTCATTTTGTTTCACCATCGCTTCCCTTTTATGTTTTTCAACTACCTTATTATGATCAATAAGGTGAAGGCAGCGGTTATATACCGATTTATAGAGGTATCCATTCAAAGAACTTTCAATATTTATTTTATTTCTGTCCACCCAGATCCTTACAAAAAGGTCCTGGACAATTTCTTCCGCATCATCATAGTCATTTAGCAGCTTGTTTGCATATTTAACCAGGGGAACATAGGAAGACCGGAAAAGTGACTCAAACTGAACTATATCTCCTTCCCTGATCCTCCTTATAATTTTATCTTCCCTGTTCATCCATCTTCTTAATTGGTCAGATCATCCCTGTCGCTGAATTTTAATTTTCTGCTTAATCTGCGGATTGCGGTTTCTATACTCTGATCGGGTTCTATTACATTATAATCTCCCCAGAATTCCGGGTCTATAAAATCACTGACTTTTTCTGAAAAAACATCAGAATATCTTAGTTTTTCCTTTCCTGCAAATTTAATTACTTCTTCGTCAGTGCGGTCAGTGATTGCAATTTCTGACATAGTGGTATAATAAGTATTAAACAGTTTTCTCTTCCAGTTAACTTTAAACTTTACTTCTGCCCTGGAATATGCAAAATACCATTTCCCGTCCTGTTCACGGTATTTTGTACGGTAAGTAACTTCTTCAGGAGTGACCTTCATACCTATAGGTCTTTTCCTTACAAATATTGAAGTAGCTGCTTCTATGTCTGAAAGATTAAGACCAAATTCAGCTTCTGTAACAGCTCCTGATTCAAGTTCAATATACAGCTTTCCCTGGAATAAGGGTATTTCGACACCCGGTTTTTGAACAAAACTTATTTCATAATGAGTTTTATTATCTATCTCAATAACACCTGTCATTGAGTAATCATAATATTTCATTGCATCAATGGTAAGAATAAGTTCTGTATTTTTAACAATATCAAGGTCAATATTGTTGTTTATGCCTCCCTGAAGTTTAAACAGTACTGTATCCATTCGTTCCACATCTGTACTTTTACGGCCCTTATACAAGCGGGCAGCATCAAACCTCAAATCGTTGGCATACGGTGCTTTGAAGATTTCCACAGCAGCTTCTCCAATTGATACATATGACCTGTTTTTACGTATTGTCTCCCGGTAAAAAGCTGTCATCAGATTAGGTACTGACTCGTAATTTCTTCCAATGCTGTAAATAGCATTTTCGACAATACCTTCGGGATCAATGGGCCTGATTACAATTTCCTGAATAGGGATAGGTGCTGATTCCATTTCAATAGTGTTTTTTTGCCCTCTCTGGATCATTGAACTGATAGGGATAACTACATTTTTATATCCCAGATAACTCACCTCAAGATTGTTTGAGACTAATTCAGTACCAATTTTGAGTGTAAATTCACCATCAATATTGGTTACAACTGCCACATTTGACTCAGAAACTGCAACTGTGGCAAATACCAGAGCCTTACCCGACTCTGAGTCAATAACTTTCCCATGGATGTTAATAATTTCCTGGGTACTGATTTTTTCATTTTTTTCTGGTTTTGCTGCTTCACTTAAGTGAAAGGGGGAAAACAGTATTAGCAGTAACATCAGAATAATAGATCTTTTTTTTGATTTCATGGCTGAATAATTATTTAGTGTTAGTCAACTGTTAAAAAATTATCTGTATCTGTTTATATGACCTTTCAGAGATAAAAAACCCTATCAGATTATGAGATAATATTGTTATCTTACTATGATTAATATTAATCAGGTAGAGAGGAAACATTCCACTTTTCCGGCTGTGTAAATAGCGGGATTATTGTCTGGTCAGAACTGTCTGGAAATGTGTGGCTATCCTTGTTTATGTTATGTTTGATACGCAAATGATTAATCCGATAATCAGAACAGTCAATTTGCTCACGATGGGATATTCCTTTATTGCAAATTCTGTTACCGGGCAAACAACTGCTTATGGGATGCCTGTTTCCGCCAGTATTGAATTGACAAATTACTGTAATCTGAGATGTCCGGAATGTTTATCAGGTTTGGGACTTATGACGAGGGACAAAGGATTCATGGAAATCAATCTTTTTGAAAAGATAATAGGGGAACTAAGTCCGTATATATATAACCTCAATCTATATTTTCAGGGAGAGCCGATGCTTCATCCGCAATTCTTTTCATTCCTCAGGGTAAGCAGAAATGTTAAAACCACTGTTGCCACGAACGGTCATTTTTTGTCGGAAGAAAATGCTCAAAGGCTCGTTATATCGGGGCTTAATACATTGATTGTATCTTTGGATGGAATGGATCGGCAGACTTATGCTTCATACAGGGTAAATGGAAATTTTGATCAGGTAATGACAGGAATAAGGAATGTTTCAGCAGCAAAGAAAAAGAATGCTTCAAAAATGGAACTTATAATACAATTTCTTGTAAACAGGGATAATGAAATTCAGATACCTGAGATACGCCGTTTTGCGAAGGGAATAGATGCCAGACTCAAATTAAAATCAATGCAGATAATAAATAACTCATCTTATGAGAGATGGCTTCCTGAGCAGGAAAAGTTCAGACGCTATGAATCAGTTGAAGGGAAGTGGGTTATTAAGAGCAGTCTGCCTGACAGATGTCCCAGATTATGGTTCAATCCGGTAATAACATGGGATGGGAAGGTTGTTCCCTGCTGTTTCGATAAGGATGCAGGTCATATAATGGGGGATCTTAAGGAAGATACTTTCAGGGAAATATGGAACGGCCCCAGATACAGACTATTCCGAAAGCGTATAAGGTCGGGAAGACAATTGATTGATATTTGCAGAAACTGTACATCAGGATTAAGGGGAGTAGTATCCTGATGGTGGTTTGCTACTAAACAGTCATAACATCTTTTTCTTTCAGGGCTACTATCTTATCCACCAGGGCGTTAAATTCATTGGTCATTTCCTGAACATTATCCGCAGCAATTTTTTCAATATCCTCAGGAAGCCCGTTTTTTAGAAGCTGTTTCAGCTCGTCGTTAGCCCATTTTCTTGAGTTACGGATACTGATCCTGGCTGTTTCACCCTCATTTTTAACCTGTTTGACAAGCTGGTGTCTTCTTTCTTCTGTAAGAGGAGGGATGCTTATGCGAATCACTTCTCCGTTATTCATTGGTGTAAGCCCAATGTTAGCCGCCATAATAGCTTTTTCAATGATCCCGAGCAGATTCTTTTCCCAGGGTTGTATAAGGATCGTCTTTGCATCCGGAGTGTTTATGTTGGAGACCTGAGAGAGGGATGAGTTAACTCCGTAATAATCAACAGTAATCCCGTCAAGCAGTACAGGTGTTGCTCTTCCGGCACGGAGTCTGGCGAGTTCATGTTCCAGGTGGTCAATAGCTTTCTGCATTCTGTCCCTGGTTTCTTCCGTAATAAGTTCTACATCTTCGTTCATAATATGGAGCTGGCTTGAATTGATATATAAATTATAGTCTGTTCCTTATGGGAAAAACAAAAATAATAAAATAGCAGAAATAGCAATTTCTTAATTATAAATAAGTGTCCCGGTTATTGTTCCGTTGATCACTTTTATCAGGTTCCCCTTTTTATTCATATCAAATACTATGATCTGCATATTATTATCCCGGCACATTGTAAAAGCAGTGGAATCCATCACTTTTAGTTGTTGGTTTATAACTTCTCCGAAGGTTATTTTATCAAATTTATTTGCAGAAGGATCTTTCTCAGGGTCGGCCGAGTAAACACCGTCAACTCTGGTTCCTTTAAGCAGGACATCGGCTTTTATTTCCACGGCACGAAGAGCGGCTGCCGTATCAGTTGTAAAAAAAGGATTCCCTGTTCCCCCTGCCAGCAGGCATATAGATCCGGTTTTCAGTTCCTGTAATACTTTATCTCTGTCGTACAGTTCTCCGACAGGTTCCATTCTTATTGAAGTATAAACTCTGGCTTTTCCTCCGTTAAAACGTATAGCACTTTCCAGAGCCAGACTATTAATTACTGTGGCCAGCATACCCATCTGATCTCCCTTGATCCTTTCAACTCCCGATTCGATACCGCTTAGACCACGGAAGATGTTTCCTCCTCCTATAACAACAGCTACCTCACATCCTTTTTCTGCTATATCAACTATTTGTCTGGAATATTCTTTCAGGACATTTTCGTCAATACTCTGGTCCCCTCTGCCGGCCAATGATTCTCCACTGAGTTTTAAAAGTATTCTTGAATATTTCATTCGGTTTTTAATTTTGCTGTAAAGATATGATTTTTGACAAAAGCAAGGATCTTCTGCTTATTACTTGTACCTGTCTTTCCGGCCTCAATATAAAATAAAAGAGGGGTCCTTTCAGGACACCCTCTAAAGATATTGAATTTATGAACAAGTGTTTCTAGAGATTGAGTGTAAATCTCCTGAAACCCGTTACAGAAAGATCTTTATCTACTGATTTGAGATACTGACTGATTGACTGTTTTGTATCTTTGATAAATTCCTGGTTCATAAGTGTACTTTCCCTGAAAAATTTGCCAAGTTTTCCCTGTGCAATCTTCTCAAGCATATTTTCTGGTTTTCCTTCACGTCTGGCCTGTTCTTTACCTATTTCAAGTTCCTGCTCAATTACAGACGGAGGAACATCATCCTTGTCCACAGCAACAGGGTTCATGGCAGCTACCTGCATAGCGATATCCTTATATACCTGTATGTCCAGACCACCTTTGTTAAACCCTACAAGTGTGGCAAGTTTGTTCCCGGGATGAATATATGGCTGAACATATTCAGCTTCAATCTTTTCATAATAAGAGAGTTCGAGTTTTTCACCTATAATTCCCATATATTCAACGACCTTTTCATCTATTCTGCCTCCATCCATAGGAAGTGCTTTAAGATCTTCCAGGTTACCCGGATTGTTTGTCAGAGCAAGATCAACTATCTTATTTGCAAGACTAACAAAATCATCATTCTTGGCAACGAAATCTGTTTCGCTGTTAAGAACAATCATTACTCCGAGTTTTCCGTCGGATGATACTTTGGATAGAACTACTCCTTCAGTAGCTTCTCTGTCAGCTCGCTTATTGGCCACAGCCTGACCTTTTTTACGTATAATTTCTATTGCCTTGTCGAAATTACCATCAGCTTCTTCAAGTGCTTTTTTACAATCCATCATACCCGCCAGGGTAGTTCTTCTTAATTTGGCAACATCTGCAGCAGTTATTCCGGCCATTTGTATTTTATTTTTTCTGATTATTATTTAAAAACCAATTACTTATACAAGATGATTCATAACTATTCATCATCCTCTTCATCTTCTGTTTCCGCTAAGGTCTTCCTCTTTTTAGCTGTGTCATCATCCTTATCGTCAGAATCTTCTTCAATATTTTCTTCCTCTTCATCTTCATCCGTTATATCTTCTGATGATGCCATGACTTTTTTACCGGTATTTTCTTTTCGTCCTGATCTTTTATCTTTTGAATCAGAATCCTTATCCTTTTCTATCTTTCTTTCATTCAGCCCTTCGTCTATTGCCTTACAGAGTATATCTACAATAAGGGATATTGATTTTGACGCATCATCGTTGGCAGGTATTGGGAAGTCAATATTGCCGGGATCAGAATTGGTATCGACCATTGCAAAAACGGGGATGCCAAGTCTTTTTGCTTCCCTTACTGCTATATGTTCTTTACATACGTCTACTACAAAAAGTGCAGATGGCAGCCGTGTAAGATCCATAATACTTCCCAGGTTTTTTTCAAGCTTTGCCCTTTGGCGTGTTACCTGAAGTTTTTCACGTTTGGAAAGATTGTCAAAGGTGCCGTCAGTAGCCATCTTGTCAATTGATCCCATTTTCTTAACAGCTTTCCTGATAGTCGGGAAATTGGTAAGCATACCTCCTGGCCAACGTTCGGTTACATAGGGCATATTGATATTTCTGACTTTTTCCGAAACAATCTCTTTGGCTTGTTTTTTTGTGGCTACAAAAAGAATTTTTTTCCCTGATCTTGCCATATGCTTCATTGCTGAAGCAGCTTCATCAAGCTTGTCTATGGTCTTTTCAAGGTCGATAATGTGAATCCCGTTACGCTCCATAAAAATATAAGGAGCCATTGCAGGGTTCCATTTTCTTTTTAGGTGTCCGAAGTGAACACCGGCATCAAGTAATTCTTTGAAATTTGTTCTGGGCATTTTAATATAATTAAGTTTACATTCTGTTTTGTCAATTACAAAGTAGTCCCTTGTATGGGGAGTCTTTGTAATTTAGATACTAAACCTGCATCTCGTTCAGGAGTAAAGGATATCTATCGTTTACTGAACTGGAACCGCTTTCTGGCTTTTGGCCGGCCCGGTTTTTTCCTTTCAACAACGCGGGAATCACGGGTAAGAAATCCTTTTTCTTTCAGTTGCTTTTTGTTTTCCCCGTCAAGAGAAACGAGAGCTCTGCTGATACCAAGACGAACAGCTTCTGCCTGACCTCTTACACCCCCTCCTTCAAGATTCACGACAATATCGTAACGGTCAGTTGCATCTAATTGATGCAGAGGCTGAGTAACAACATACTTCAGGATATCACTTCCGAAATAATCATTATAATCCTTTCCGTTGACAGTTATTTTTCCTTTGCCATCCATTAAATACACTCTTGCAACAGCCGCTTTTCTTCTTCCTATAGCATTGATTGCTTCCATATATGTTTCGTGATTTTAAAGTTCTATTTTTCGGGGTTTCTGAGCTTCATGGGGATGGGATGACCCGGTGTAAACATGAAGATTACGGAAAAGAGCACTTCCAAGACGATTTTTCGGAAGCATACCTTTTACAGCATGTTCGATTAATCTTTCAGGATGCTCTCTTAACATTTTTTCAGCACTGGTAAATCTCTGTCCTCCAGGATAACCGGTGTGCCTGACATATTGTTTGCCCGACCATTTATCTCCGGTCAGAACCACTTTCTCAGCATTTATTACAACCACATTGTCCCCACAATCAACATGAGGAGTGAAATTAGTCTTGTGTTTCCCTCTTAACGTATTGGCAATCAGTGATGAGAGACGTCCAAGGACAGCCCCTTCCGCGTCAATCATAACCCATTCCTTGTTAACAGTTGCCTTATTCGCTGATATGGTCTTATAACTTAAGGTGTCCACTGTTCTTAATTTTTATATTGATATTCTTATCTTTAATCCGTATTAAGCTCCGATTTCGGGTTTGCAAAAATACAATAAATTATTAAAAAAAAGAATATTGAACAGAAATTCTATGGACATACAAAACTAAAATGTTTTTGTTTTCCGTTACTGAAAATGATAAATGATAACAAATGTGTGAAGACAGAATATTTCTGAAGAGAGCTATCGATATTGCAAGGGCGGGTATTGTGAAAGGTAACGGGCCTTTTGGAGCAGTGATAGTAAAGGATAATAAAATTATTGCCGAAGCTCAAAACAGTGTTATCCTTTCGCATGATCCTACTGCTCATGCCGAAATAAGCGTTATAAGAAAAACTGCTGCAATACTTGAAACACATGATCTTTCAGATTGTGTTTTATATTCTTCCTGTGAACCGTGTCCAATGTGTCTGGGTGCTATATACTGGTCGGGAATAAAAAAGATCGTATATGCCTCCTGCCGTTCTGATGCTGAAAATGCAGGATTCAGAGATAGTATCATATATGATGAAATGAATCTCGACCCTGCTGACAGACGACTTGAGTTTATCCGGCTGACAGGTATGGGTGAAGAAAAAGTATTTGAGAGATGGAAAGAATATGAATCAAAGATATCTTATTGACAGAACCCCAGGATCCCGTCTCCCACCTGATTTTTTTAGAAGAGATGTTCTTCTGGTCGCACCGGAGCTTTTGGGTAAAATACTTGTTGTAAGATCATCGGCAGAAATGCCGGAACGTTTTATGATCAATGAAACAGAAGCTTACAGGGGAGCAGAAGACAAAGCCTGTCATGCCAGCAAAGGCAGGACCGAAAGGACTGATGTGATGTTCCGGACAGGCGGGAAAATATATGTATATCTGATTTATGGTATTCACTGGATGCTGAATTTTGTAACCGGACCGGAGAATGAGCCTCAGGCTGTGTTAATAAGAGGTATCGAGGGATATGATGGGCCGGGCCGGGTTTCAAAAGTACTGGGTATCAATAAATCATTTTATGGCGAGGACCTGAATGTCTCAGAACGTATCTGGATAGAGGATAATGGTGATAAGGTATCAGTAAAGACAGGTAAAAGAATCGGTATTGATTATGCAGGAGAAAAATGGGTAAATAAACCATGGAGATTCTTCCTTTAATAAGGGCCGGAATGATAAAAGAGATAAAAAGGTACTCTGTTTTGTTATAGATAATCTTTGTTACCTGCAGTTGGGTATTATCATTTAAAATGGTGTTAAAGTCACACAAGCCGGACTTCAGTTCCCGATTTTTTACGTTCTTTGTTTTTTCAAATAACAGTAACTCTTCTTAATATGGATTCAGTTTTAAATATCTACCGTCGCTGGAATAATATCACGGGCTGGTTTATGTTTGTTTTCTCTGCAGTTGTTTATTTGTTGACTGTTGAGCCAACAATTAGTTTTTGGGATTGCGGTGAATTCATTCTGTCAGCAAACAGATTACAGGTAGGCCATCCTCCGGGAGCCCCACTGTTTCTGATGATTGGAAGGATAGCCACACTCTTTGCCGGGGGAGAAGGGGCAAAAGTGGCATTGACAATGAATATCCTTTCAGGTATATGCAGTGCTTTTGCAATTATGTTCCTTTTCTGGACAATAACCCATCTCGTAAGAAGAGTATTCACAAACAAAACTCCTCTTGAGACCGGTCATATACCTGCAATAATAGGGAGCGGTCTTATTGGAGCAATGGCCTATGCCTTTTCAGATACTTTCTGGTTTTCAGCTGTTGAAGGAGAGTTATATGCTCTGTCATCTCTTATTCTTGGTCTTGTTTTTTGGGCAATGTTAAAGTGGGAGGAAGAAGCAGACCAACCAAACTCGGGCCGGTGGATAGTTCTTATTGCATATATTATGGGGCTGGGACTGGGTGTTCACAGGCTTAATCTTCTTGTACTGCCTGTACTCGTCTTTGTTTATTATTTCAAAAAATATGAGATTACAACCAAAGGGATCGTCAAAGCTATTCTGCTGGCTGTGTTCATGATGTGGTTAATGGTGTTTGTGCTTATTCCGGGTGTGCCCAAAGCAGCCGGATGGTTTGAATTGTTGTTCGTCAATGTGTTTGGTTTGCCATATAATACGGGGCTGTTGGTTTTTATTCTCACTGTTGTGGTATTGCTGGTTATGGGTATACGGTATTCTCTGAAAAGCAAAAAAGTAATACTCAATTATATTATTACCTGCCTCACTGTTATTATGATAGGACATTCATCCTATGCCATGATAATGATCAGATCATCAGCCAGACCCCCTATGAACCAGAATAATCCTTCCGATATATTTTCTCTTGCCTACTATATTAACATGGTTCAATATGGCAGTTCACCAAAAATGCATGGGATATATTACAGTGCCCCGGCAGTTGAAATGTACAGAAAGCTTGCAGGATATAACAAAGCAGACGGGAAATACAAACCTTATTACAGACCAGAATATAAGTATGACAGCAGATTTGAGACAATTTTCCCGAGAATGTACAGTCCTGATCCTAATCATGAAGATGATTACCTTTACTGGGGAAAAGTAAGAGGAAGAAGATATACAGTAAATACAGGAGCAGGAAGAGAAACGATAACATGTCCTACATTCGGGGAAAACCTGAGATATTTCTTCAGGTACCAGACAGGATTTATGTATCTGAGATACTTCATGTGGAATTTTGTGGGGAGGCAGAATGACATTCAGGGGAATGGAAATAATATACACGGAAACTGGATAAGCGGAATAAATTTCATAGATAATGCCAGACTTGGCCCACAGGATGAACTCCCTTCTGATCTCAGGAATAATCCGGGAAAGAATACATACTATTTTCTGCCACTGCTTATTGGTATAGCCGGATTATTGTGGCAGTATAGAAGAGACAAAAACGGGATGGTGCTTGTCCTTTCATTTTTCTTAATGACAGGTTTTGCTATTATTGTTTATCTGAATCAGTATCCTGATCAACCCAGAGAGAGGGATTATGCCTATGCCGGTTCTTTTTATGCTTTTGCCATCTGGATAGGAATGGGTTTTATGTATCTGTATGAAGTGTTCAGGAAATATATGAACCGAAAGGTATCGGCAATGCTCACTTTTATTCTTCTTTTTGTTTCGGGACCACTGTTAATGGCCACTCAGAACTGGGATGACCATGATCGTTCCGGACGCTATACTGCGCGCGATATTGGGGCAAATTACCTGGAATCATGTGCTCCGAACAGCATTTTGTTTACTTATGGAGACAATGATTCTTTTCCTGTATGGTGTGTGCAGGATGTTGAACAGGTAAGAACGGATGTAAGGGTAGCAAATCTGAGTTATATACAGGCAGGATGGTATATAGATATGATGAGGCAAAAAGCTTTTGATTCTGATCCTCTGCCTTTTTCACTGCCTTCCGAAAAATATATTGAGGGAGTACGTACCCAGTTACCTGTTGAAGAATCAGGCAGAAGTGTCAGTCTGAAAGATCTGGTACAGTTTGCAGGTCAGGATGACAGAAAATTCATGCGATCTTTTGGTGGAGAATACCTGAATTATATTCCGACAAATAAATTTCTGATAGATGTCGATACCGCCCTTGTCCTTTCCAACGGGACTGTAAAGGACTACTTTAAAGATATGATCATGTCTCCAATGATATGGGAATATACTGACGATTATGCATTCAAGGGAGATCTGGCCATAATGGATCTTATTTCTACCAATGAATGGGAGAGACCTGTTTACATATCATCCACTGTACCCTCAAGTCAGTACAAAGGTCTGGAAAAATTCTTTATCCAGGAGGGAATGGCTTACAGAATAGCACCTGTTAGTATTGATCGCCAGGATCGTAGCGAGTTTGGAATAATCGACCCTTACGTAATGTATGATAATGTAATGAATAAGTTCAGATTTGGCAATGCAGATGATCCCTCTGTTTATCTGGATGATAATAACCGGAGAATGTTGAGTAATTATAAGAGGATATACGCAAATCTGGGAAAGGAGTTTCTGGCTCTTGGAGACACTCTGAAAGCCCTGGAACTGGTTCAGAAAGGGAGAGAAATAGTGCCTGTGGAGAAAATTCCCGAAGATTATTATTCAGTGGGTTTTGCGGAGATACTTATCAGGGCAGGTAAAAAAGATGAAGGCGAAAAACTCATCGAAGAAATACTTAATTATGCAAAAGAATATCTCAATTATGCTGTTTCTCTCGGACCGGAAGAAAGATTCGGACTGGAGTTATCCAATGGGATCAATATGCAATCATTGCTGGATATTTATAATATGTCACTGAATCATGAGATGGATTCCCTGACAACAGTGCTGGAACCAATGATAAGTACTTATTATGGGAGATTATATAACACCAATTAGCTATATATGAGGCTTTTCAGGCCACCTCTGCTTTCGTTGTTATGCTTTCGTGAGGCCATTTTCAGGATTAAAACATCCAGGAAGATACTTTTTCTGACCTTTGATGACGGCCCTGATCCGGAATCAACTCCTGTAATACTGGACATCCTTGATAAAATGCACGTGAAATCTGTATTCTTCTGCAATGGTAATGTTGCAGAAAAATATCCGGAGCTGATAGAAAAAATACAGCAAAAGGGTCATATGACAGGGAACCATGGATATTGCCATCTTAATGGATGGAAAACAGCTTATAAGGATTACCTGCTTAATGCAGAGAAGGCTGATGACACTACTTCAGCCAAATTGTTCCGCCCGCCTTACGGCAAAATAACTTATCGCCAGTATAGGGATCTTAAAAAAAGATATAAAATAATTTTCTGGGATTTAATGGCCTATGATTTTGACAGATTTTTCGGACCCGACAGATCAGAAGAGGTATTGAAAAAAAAGATTCGTCCGGGATCAATTATAGTCCTTCATGATAGCCAGCGGTCAAACTGCAAAGCCTATCTTGAGGAATTCATCAGAGATTCATTAGACAGAGGTTATATCTTTAATCTACTTGAAAAATAAACAGTTATAATGATTGACCGGAGAATGAGTCCTTTTTTTCGATTGTAATATACGCGGTATATGGTTCTTTTATAAGGGGTTTTATATTTCCGATTGAAGTGTTATTTTTGAAGAAGTATTTAAAAAAGGGTAAATGAATATTCTAATTCTCGGATCAGGAGGCAGAGAACATGCTCTGGCATGGAAACTGGCACAAAGCAAAAAGGTTAGCAGAGTATTTATCGGTCCGGGAAATGCAGGTACTTCATTTACCGGTACAAATATTTCTCTCAATCCCGAAAATTTCATGGAGGTAAAACGTGCTGTACTTGATCATGACATAGGGATGGTTGTTGTGGGACCTGAAGCTCCTCTGGTTGCAGGCATTCATGATTATTTTCTTGAAGATGATTACCTCAGAAATATACCGCTTATAGGTCCGGACAGATGTGGAGCACGACTGGAAGGTAGCAAGGAGTTTGCAAAGGGTTTTTTAAAAAGGAATAATATTCCTACAGCAGCATACCGTAGCTTTGACCTGTCGAATGTGAAAGAAGTAGGTCCTTTTCTTAAAGAGCTGGATCCTCCATACGTCATTAAGGCGGATGGCCTCGCAGCAGGCAAAGGTGTTGTGATATTAAATGATATTGAGGAAGCTGAGAAGGAAGTCTTGGCCATGCTTGAAGGAAAATTCGGAAAAGCTGGTTCAAAAGTAATTGTTGAACAGTTTCTTAAGGGTATAGAGTTATCGGTTTTTATTATTACTGACGGACACTCATATAAACTTCTGCCCGAAGCAAAGGATTACAAAAGAGCCGGAATGGGAGATACCGGATTGAATACCGGAGGAATGGGAGCTGTGTCCCCTGTGCCGTTTGCCGATGAGTCTTTTATGTTAAAAGTGAAGGAAAAGATTATTGATCCTACCATAAAGGGACTGATAAATGAGGGGATAGTATATAAAGGGTTTATTTTTTTCGGATTGATCAATGTTGAAGGAGATCCGTTCGTAATTGAATATAATGCACGTCTTGGTGATCCCGAATCAGAAGTTGTCATTCCCAGGATCAAATCTGATCTGTTTGATTTACTTGAAGGTGTTGCTGAAGGAAATCTGCAGGAAAGATATCTTGAGGTGTATGATGATTACGTAACTGCAATCATGCTGGTATCGGGAGGTTATCCAGGCACTTACAAAAAAGGGAAAGTGATCAGGGGCCTGGATAAAGTAAATAATTCGGTTGTATTTCATGCCGGGACAATGATTTCGGGAGATGAAGTTCTGACTTCAGGAGGACGTGTTATTGCTGTAAGCTCAAGGGGAAAAACAATGAAGGAAGCTTTGGCAGAATCATACCACAACGCCGGCTTAATATCATTCGAGAATATCTATTACAGAACAGACATAGGCTTTGACCTGTAGAAATAATGCTTTTAAAAATATTCAAAGGGACAGGTCTGGGAGTGATCTTCCTTATTCTTTTAACTCTCGGATTATTGTGGATAAGTGCTTTCCTGCATCCTCAACAGGTGTCCCTGCCGGTTTATGAGGCAAAACCGATGCCACTATATGCTCTTATGAGGCAAATAATTGGTCTGAAACCTTTAGGCAGTTTACTTTCCACTCTTGTATTACTGGGATTGATGCTTTTTCTTATCTCTAATTTCAATACGACAATATTTTTCATAAATGAAAGAACATTTCTTCCTGTGCTCTTTTATGTTCTTTTATCTGCAGTATTTCCTCAAAACCAGACAATTAATCCCGCCCTGCCTGCTGCTGTTTTCATGATACTTGCATTACTCAGAATAATGGATGCATACAGGAAACAGGGTATAGCATACAATTTTTTTGATGCAGGTATTTTTATAGGTATAGGTAGTCTTTTTTATGCAAATCTTATATGGTTCGGGATTGTAATATTTGCGGGTATTGTATTGCTACGAACTGTCAATATAAAAGAAATTGCTGTTTCACTCCTCGGATTGCTTACACCTTATGTTATTATTATCGGATTCTTTTATGTAACTGACAGGAATATAGGAATGTTTCTGTCAGACATTAATGAGAATATATTTGGAAATACACACTCTTTTTTATTTGACAGATATACTGTGCTTGTCCTGATCTATATTGCTCTTATGCTATTGATCAGTATAACATTCCTTTTTTCCCGGCTTAATATTAAAAAGATTAAATCCAGAAAAACATTTTATCTGTTATTATGGGTTTTCGCTGTTTCTCTGTTGCTTTACTTCTTTATACCAGCTGTCTCTGTCGAGATGATGTGGATAGCAGGTATTCCTGCTTCATATTTTCTGGCTCACTATTTTGTGTTTTTAAAACAGAAAATATTACCTGAAATATTTTTCACAGTATTCTGTTTACTGATATTATTATTGCAGGTTCTGATTATATTTTAAAGAATTCTCATCTTACCATAAAAACAACACCTACTCCGGATCCCTGTTTGGCTCCGTCAAAATCAAAATTAAGTGTGTAGATGCCACTTTTATTACATATAAAATCTATAAAAGGATAAATTTTACCGTTTTTTTTGTCGAATGAAGAAAGGATCTCTTTATTTGCAGCATCTTTTATTGTAAGAATAAGCTGGCCTTGTGATTCGTCGGAATTACACAATGAAAATCTGTATTTGGTGTTTTTCCATAGTGACATCTGGGCCTTGTATCTCATATCAGCGGAAGGGGAGCCCTGTGCAAGCTGTATCCTGAAGTCTTTCAGATATCTTGTGTCAGGACCGGCATTCATGACGCAATTACTTACCAAAGGGTCAGTTGATTGAGCCTGGGAGAAAATCCCCGCAAGAAGGAACACTAATAGTAGGAAATATTTATTCATGTGTAAATAATTTTATTCAGGGTCGCAATAATATGTAATGTAAGACAGGATAAAACATATGTCAGATAATAATGTTGTCGTTGCCGGTGCATACATGGATTAAAGCATTTTATTTATTTACTATCAATTTATTACGGATCTGTTCTGTAATGTCAATTATTTCCTTTAGTTGTTCATCCGTCATTTCAACCTTACTGGTCTCAGTCTGTGTAACTACAAGTCCTCCATCTTTCTCAACACTAATGGGTTCTCCAAGTGTATAGCTGATCCTGACATCCCTGTATTTCTCTTTTATTATCTGAAGAGAGCTACATAATTCACTATATTCCGGATCAATTTTACAATAAGGATTTGCCAGCATAATAAGATCATTCAGAATTATTTTCTGTTCTCCTATCCTGTCTTTCAGAACAGGATCAGGGTATTCTTTTACAACTTGTGTTGCAAGGTATTGTCCTTCTATCCACACTCCAATGATCATAAGAGCTGAAAGCTGACCGCGGGAATTATCACGCAGATATTCATCAATTTGTGTATATGAATCAATAGAAAGGAATAGCAGGGAATCAAGATCCGAACGGTTCAGAGATAGTCTTTTGATAGTTTCAAAATCAAAGAACTGTCCTACGTTGATGCCTTCTGCAAGTTTTTTAATAGACGACAGGATATCAATTGAGGAAGCTGTTTGTTCATACATATTGAGATATCCCAGATCTGCACCCAGAATACCGAGAGAGATTGCTTTATCAAAAGCAGTTTCCTGTTTGTTGGCATCAATTGATGATGCAAGATAATCAGCAGAGAAGGGAACTTCCATCATCTGGAGAAGGTTGGCAATTTCAACAGGAGAAGATATGTTTTTCGAAATCTCCTCTATAGCTTCGGCACTTAACTTTTCAGATTCTTCCAGAGGGACAGAATCTGCTTCGGGGAAAATAAATTGTGTTGTTTTGTCAGATGAATTTCTACAAGAAAAACAAACAGATAGAACAGCGAATAGAATAATTGCAACTTTTCCTTTCATCAGGATATTACTATAATATTATTACAAAAGTATAAAATTACGTTTTAATCGGTTAATCAATAAGCTCCGTAATTTAGATTTTTCAATCAGGTTTATAAATTTTGCAAGTAATTCATAATACAATATTATATAAAGAACTACTGTACTGAATAAAACCAGCAGTATATTAAACGTGAAAGTATCTGTTTTTGTTCCGCAAAATATCTTGTTGGGAGCAAAAAAATGGGTACGGAAACCCGGGAAAACACTTTTATAAGGGTCAAGATACACAGGATCAGTATTCTGAACGATATTGTTTTCATATACAAGAATTTTATTCCTTTCGTAATATTTAGTTACAATTTCTTCCAGTTTATAGTTGTAATAATTATCACGGAGCCTGTCCAGTTTTTCGCTGTTCAGTACATAGAATCTGTCTTTAATATCACTTGCCTGATTGGCGATTTCAGTAAATCTTTTGTCTGTGAAGTCAAGATAATTGTATAAGGAATCTGCAACAAAATAATTAAACGACCCGGGATTAAGGTGGTCTAAATATCCGAATGGAGGCAACCCATATATCTCATTTATTTTTTTCAGCTCATTATGAAGAAGTTGAAGTTTACTATAATGGCTGGCTGATGATTTATTGTTGTTATCGGGAGTCATTTTTGACAGAGCCCTGTGTTCATTGACTGATATATTGACAGCTTTCTTTAATTCAGGGATACGGTATACTTTATTAAAATCAGCTCCGCTGATCTTTTTCTGAAGGGAGTAATAGGTGTCATTCTTTTGTGAATAATCTACCTGGCTGTAGAGATTATCCTTGAACTGTGAAACCATAAGGGCCTCATATGTCCATCTTGTTGGTATAAGTTCGGCGATCAGGGGAACCTTATCAACACTGCTGATCTTTCGGTTCAGCTTGTCAAAAGAGAACATTGCACCACTGAGAACCATCATTGGGATTATTATCAGGGGTATTACAATATAAATTGTGATTGCTGAATTAAGAGAGGATGATATAATCAAGCCAGTCATATTGGCGCAGAAAGCTGTTGCAAATAGAGCCAGCCAATAATGAAAAAACAAGCCTTTTATTCCCAGTATGGGATTTGCAATCACAAGGAATAAGGTACACTGTAGAGCTGATATAATTATCAGTACGGTAATCTTTGCAGTGAGATAACTGCTTCGGCTTAGGTTCAGAAAATGTTCTCTTTTCAGTATTTTCCTGTCACGGAAAATTTCTTCTGCACTCAGGGTCAGTCCCAGGAATAAAGCTACAATGAGACTCATGAAGATGTATATGGGGATATTCTCGTTTTCAGCAAAAATATACCTATCAGAATCAGGGTCAGCAATATACCTGATAATGAAAGAAAGAATAAAACCGAGGACAGGAGCTTCCAGGAGAGTAAGGCTTACATACTGAACATTTGCCATTTTACTCTTAATATCTCTTTTAAGATAAATCAGATACTGTTTCCATAATCCTGGTCTGCTAAGATTTGTGTGTGGGGCTTTTTTTATTTCACTGATTTTTTCAGGAGGATGGGTTTTACCATAAATATCTGCCCATTCCTTTGGTTTTACTTTTCTTCTTTCTGTGTAATTTCCGAACTCATCAACGACATGTGTTTCTAAAATATTAAATATGATCTCTGTGTTGACATTTCCGCAAACAGGGCATTCTCCTTGTCCGGCATTTATCTGTGCATCGAGTGTTTTGAAGTAAATAACTGCATCAACCGGGTTCCCATAATAAACCATATACCCTTCCTGATCGAGGATGAGTATTTTATCAAACATTTTAAATATTTCAGAAGAAGGTTGATGGATTACAGTAATAACGAGTTTCCCTTTCAATGTCAGATCCCTGAGGAGATCCATGATTGTTTCAGAATCTTTCGATGATAGACCTGAGGTGGGTTCATCAAGGAAGAGTACAGATGGTTCCCTGATTAGTTCAAGTGCTATATTGAGTCTTTTTCTCTGGCCTCCGCTCAGGATTTTATTGAACGGATCTCCAACTTTAAAATCTTTCTTATCCAGTAAGCCCAGATTTAGCAGTGTGTCTTCTACAATAGAAGTTATTTCCTCTGAAGATTTGTTGTTAAAACATTGGCAAGAAGCAAAATAAAGGTTTTCAAATACAGTCAGATCTTCGATCAGCAAATCGTCCTGGGCAACAAAGCCAATTACTCCTTCTAGTTCTTTACTGTTGTTATTAATATCGAATCCGTTTATTCTGACTGACCCACCGGCAGGTTTATAAATGCCACTTAGCAGATTGAGAAGTGTCGTTTTTCCGCTGCCGCTACCTCCAAGTATCCCCATCAGTCTTCCTTCCCCGATGGAAAAATTAATGTTATTAATGGCACGATGCTCTTCACTGAAATTGTAAGAAAGATTTTCAGCAACAAAAGAGAGCTTATGGATAATAAGATCGGACATGTACCTGGAACTGATGTCACTGTAATAAATGACATTGCCCTGGCCTGACCTGATTGATGCTCCTTTGGCAAAAGGATAAACCTGTCCGGAGATGACCGGTAGACCGTTAAGAAAGAATTGTTCGTTTGAAATATATTTCAGAAAGTAAAGATTAACACTGGGTATTCTGAGAAAACAGACACAGGTATCACAGTCGGCCTGAAAGGATTTATTGCCAGGATCATTAATTACATTCTCAGGATTTAAAACAAGTATCGAGGGATTCGTCAGATTTTTGGGATCATCGTTTCTGACAAATTGTTCAATGGAAGAGAATTCTTCAGGTAAAATCTTAAACACCTCAGCCACGGTATTTATAATATTCATTCTTTGTGGGGTGAACCGCTGATTGGTCTTAAGCAGTTCATAGAGTGACACCAGGGCAACCACTTTTTGTTCGCGGGTGAGTGTGCGGTTTATTTTTTTACATATACTGAAGATTTTTACCGAGTCTTTTACTGTAGGAGTTAAAAATTCCCCGGTTGATATATCTTCCTGCACAGGACCTGCAAGATCATCAAAGAAAGCCAGATATTTATCTACACTTTCTTTTGTCAGACGTTTTGTAAGAAAGGTTTTGATGAAATCACGTTCATTGGCAATCATACCCCCATCCTGTTTTACGATCAGGGCTGATAACTCCATCAGGGCTTTCAGGATTTCTTCACTCATTCAGGATTATTTCTATGAGCAGATATATCTTGAACGAAGGTACAAAAAAGTATTACTTTTTTGCTGTCCCTATAATAAATTTTCGCTGTATCCAGCCCGGTATTATTGAAGCACCTACAATAAGATAAGGGTAATAGCTTATTATTCTCCATATTATGGCAATGGCCAGGGCAATACTCATGGCATATTCGGGACCTGCAGGAATGGCATCTGTAATATATCTGCCAAGTATCACTTCAGCGAAACCACTACCCCCCGGTGTGGGGCTCATTATCATCATTATCCATGTTACAAGTTGCCGGGCAAAGATCAGAAAATGATCGCTTACAGCAAAAAACGCCATGAGTATTGCATTGACAACCCAGTATCTTGAAGTCCAGGCCAGGAATGTAGCAGTAAAGGCTTTTATCCAGAATGATGCAGGTTTTTTTTTCAATTCATAAGAGCTCTCTATTATATCATTACCTGCATTTTCTGCTGCCTTTTTCCATTTTTTCAATAGGGGCAGTCTGAAGACAAAGAGAATGATCTGCTTTATTTTCGCAGGATCGAAAAAGAGGCCATAGCCTACAAGTAAGACCCATCCTAAAACTAATCCATATCCTATTAGTCCTATTATGAGAAGATTATTGAATAATGCTGCTCCGGTACCCTGCATAGCCGTTGTGAAAAGATTTTCCCCACCAACAATAAGAAGAACCAAAGGGCCCATTATGACAAAATAAAGTTCATCAAGAAATGAAGTGGCAAGGACTATTGATGTACTCCTCCCCACAGAGATACTTTCTTTATGAATAAAGACTACTGCCACTGCAGTGCCACCTACTGTTGAAGGTCCTATGGCAGAGGTAAACTCCCACAGCATAATTACCCTGAAGGCCTGTTTCCAGTTGAGGTCTTTTTCTGAAAGTATTCGGATCCTGACCATGTAGCCAAGATCTCTGCCTATCATGCAACAGAAGGCAACGGCAAGCCAGAAAACAGATTTCCAGGTAAAACTTAAGTTATTCAGGACTGCCATGTCAATCTCTCTGAAGATAAACCAGGCCACTACGGCTAACCCCAGTACTATAGGAAAAATGATTCTTGCAGGCCGTAGCTTGCTAACCATTTCATAATGTTGGTTATCACTCATATATAAACAGGCGTTTCTTCAGTCAACCTCTATTCTTTGGCTTCTTCCCAGGCAGGCAAAATTAAATTAAATATAGTTTAATTCCGAGTAGTTGCCTGTTTAATCCTCCTTCACTTTCGCTACGGCAGAAAAGAAGATTTGGTTTAATACCGTTTATTAAGAATGGGGAAAATGATCTCTCATGAAGTACGGATACACTATATTTACTTAAGGAAAGGGGCGTTTGATACAAAATCAGGATACAAAAAAGCCGTCTCGTAAAATAAGGAGACGGCTTTCGATTATTATCTGACAAATTCAGAAAAAAAGGCTTTGATTATTGTTTATCATAAACCATTGTTGATTTCATTTCACCTCCATCAAAGCCTGGTCTTACAGATTCTACACTGAGAGTTTTACCGTCAGAACTCAGTTTCCATGTCTCAGTGCTTGTCATTTCATTCCCGTCAAAATTCATTGTAGTGGTGATGGTAAGACTTTTCTTGTCGGCTGACCATTTAGCAGTTGATGTACTGGTCATCTCTCCCATGGGGCTTGTTCTGGTATTTTCGGTAGGATTACCGTCAAGCGAATAGTTTGTGACAATTTTGGTGGCTTCACCACCGCCAAATCCTCCCATGGTTCTTTCAACGCTCAGTTTATTTCCTGACTGTGTTACGATCATGGGGGCACCACCGCCCATACGGCCACCAGGAGCACCACCGCCGCCGGGTCCGCCTCCAAATTCACTTTTTTCCGGATTAACACTCCAGGTACCGGAAAAATTTACCTGGGCAGTTAGAGACATACAGGCAAAAATAAGACCTGCTGTCAAAATAATTTTCAATGCTTTCATAATGGTTTGTTTAAATGATTAAAAGTCTCAGGAATAATTAAATTATTATAAACAATAGACAAGATTATTTGTGTTTTTATTCCGGAAGAGAGAAAATTATGAAGTTCAAGAGGTTGAAGAAGTTGAAGAAGTTGAAGAGGTTGAAGGGGGGTAGAGGAGTGGGTGGTATGAAAAGAAGGTGCTGTTAATAAGCACCTTCTTTGTTATTGCGGTTATAAAGATATATAACAGATTTAATTTTTATCGTAAACCAGTTTGAGTTTCACGTCCCCATCATACATTGGCATAACCTGATCTATTGTAATTGTCTTGCCATCGGCTGACAATTTCCAGGTTTCAGTTGTTTTGAACTCGTTACCTTCAAATGCCATTGTGGTTGTGACAATCATGGAATTCTTATTGTCTTCCCAGGTAATTATGGATTTTCTTACCATATCCATGAATCCGGCATTTTCACTAGGCTGACCATCGAGATTATATTTGGCTGATTGTTGCATCTCTCCACCGTCAAAACCCGGTTGTGTGGATTCAACAGTCAGAATATTGCCATTTTGTGCAATATCCATTGTTACAGCTGCCATACGGAATTCACTGTTGCCAAAATCACTCTGCGATTCATTAAGACTCCATTTGCCTGAAAAGTTAGGCTGTGCAAATAATCCTGCTGAAGTCAGGAAAAAAATAAATAAACCTGAAAGGTTTCTAATTGAAATAAGGCTAAAGATTTTCATGATAGATTTAAATAAGTGTTTATAAAAAATAAAACAAATATACATTAATTTTAATTTTGATTTTTTTCTGACAGATTAATTTATTTTTGTTTTTCAAATCTTTAACTGACCAGAATCTTGCTTTCATCAGCCCGTAGAATACGGTTTAATATTACTAAATGGAAATTATTTAATTATGGAATCAGAAAATAAAACGGGGCGTTTATTAATTAAACAGGCTGTTTTCATCCCCCTTATATATTTCGGAATGATCATACTGGCCGGAATATTTGCAGTTGATTACAGTCATACGGGTCAACACGCTAGTGAACTGGGTATAAATGAAAGCAGGGGGGCAGTTGTTTTTTTTAAAGCCGGAATCATAATGACAGGTTTTTCACTTTTTGTTCTGGCTTTTGGATTGTTTACTGTTTTTAAAAAACGGTTAATTATGACAGCTTTATTCCTTATTTTTTTTGGCATCACTTTTATTTTTGGAGCCGTTTTCCCCATTGGTTCGCCATGGCATGGGCTTTATGGGGCAGGCTTGTCAGTGATGCTGATACCTTTCATTTTCCTTTATGAAGCTAAAAATATGCTTGACAGTGAAGCTGTAAGAATTGTTTCTGTTATTGCCGGTTTGCTTATGTTCATTTATCTGTGGTCTATGGTAGCCGGACTGGATCCGGTTAGTAAACGGGGGTTGACACAAAGATTATTCGGATGTGTTGTTTTTGGCTGGGTTTCTTTTATCTCATATCATCTGAGTTCCTGTTTCTTGTCTGAGAACAGGCGCTGAATAAAAAAAACCTGAAATGATCTTCATGAAGCATTTCAGGTTTTTGTAGTTCTTACAGGTTATTTTGATTCCCGATAAGTCTTCTTAAACCGGTTTCATCCACTGCAGCTGATCATCAATATTATCACTCAGTTTATATGTTTTGATATGATCATGTACTGATTCACCTAAAACCTTTATTTTATTAATATCGGTTTCCCTGTGTCGTGTATTTGCTACGAAATTAAGGTATCCGACTTTTTCAAAATCAAGTCCCATCAGTTCAACAGCCACTCTGTCGGCAGCAAACCAGTCAGTACTGGCAACACATACTCTGTGGTCGACCGGTGTGCCGTCTATTGGACCATTCCCTTCCATTCCCTGGAAGCCGTCAATAATGGCAAGGTCAGGACTTAACTGATCTGCCAGTGCATAGAGATTGTAATTTATTCCACGGAAACCGCTTCCATGAACGGTCGGCTTATCGCTTCGTGTACCTTTTTTGCTTTGTGGTCCCCAGGAATACCCCGGATCTTTTACCGGTGCTCCGAAGACAATGTTTTTAAGCGACAGGGTTACCACAGATCTGTCGTGAGTTTTCATACGGGCTACTGATACAACGTAGGTATCAGGATCAAGAATGAGACTGGAGACTCTCACAGGATGCGGACGGAAATCTTTTTCGTCAAATACATATATTAGTTGTGAGGGCATTTCATCAAGATCATAAAGTTTTACTCCGTATTTTTTGCTCACGGCAGGGAAGCCATAGTTGTCATAACCTTCCGGTGTCGGACCACCTCCTGCCGATTCTGCAATAATAACGTTTTGCAGTTTGCCGATGGATTTAAAAAATTCAAGCAAACCTTCCATAGTATCAGCATGAGTTGCACACAGGGGAGTTGTAGTGCTTACAAAATTGGGCTTAAGCACTATACGGCGATTCCCTGTTGACCTGATTATCTCATCAGTAAATGGTTCAAGAGCACGGAAAACCATATCGGCCCTGTTGCCTCCTGTAGTAAGTGCAACACCCGGTGAAACGGCATTCTGAACGGCAGGGGTATTTGCAAACAGACTTGACGGTCTGATACATGTTGCAGCTACTCCACCAATGATGGAGGTCTTTAAAAATTTACGGCGATTGAAATTTGACATATCGTGTTTTTTTTGTTTCTGCAAATTTATATAAAATATGTCATTAAACGTAGTCATAAACACATATATAGATAATAATATATATTATCCTGATTCATAGACTTTTTTTGTTCCAGGACAGAAGTGGTACTTGGTACATGCCAGCCAACAGGACACAGTTTACCGGTATTGACAGCATACCAGTTATAAAGAGGTTTGTAGGAAAGCGATTCATCATTGTCATACCAGCAATAACCTGGTGTATTAAGTGTACTCCATGTTGTATTGTTTATTCACCCTGTTCATTGAAATTATTTATTTTTTTATTATTTTGAAAAACTCCTCAAACCTTAATCAGGAGAGGAAGAAAAAATGAAGTATTTAAACGAGCATGGATTTTTATAATCACGAATCTTCAAAAATATGAAAATAGTTGTTCTTGACGGATATACTCTGAATCCGGGTGATCTGAGCTGGGATACTATCAGCAGGATGGGGGATTTTACCGTTTATGACCGAACTCCACGGGATCAGATTCTGGAACGGGCGGCGGGTGCAGATATTATTCTTACAAATAAGACAGTCCTTGACCGGAATATTCTGAAGTCACTTCCGGATCTTAAGTATATAGGGGTACTTGCTACCGGATATAATGTTGTTGATATCGAAGCAGCCGGAGAAGCCGGGATCATAGTTACAAATATTCCGTCGTATGGAACAAATTCTGTTGCTCAGCTCACATTTGCATTCATTCTGGAGTTTTGTCATCATGTACAAAAGCACAGTGACATGGTGTCGGAGGGAAAGTGGTCAAGATCGATGGATTTTACTTACAGCGATTACCCTCTGGTAGAGCTTGCTTCGAAGACACTTGGTATTGTTGGCCTGGGAAATATTGGCAGGAAAGTGGCAGAAACGGGCAGAGTGTTTGGAATGAATGTTATTGCAAGCGATAAGGGATTAGAAGAAGGGACTGTTCAGGATGGCATAAGTGTGGTTCCCATAGAGAAATTATTAACGGTATCCGATTTTATAACTCTTCACTGCCCTCTTACTGAAGAAACAGAAGGTCTTATAAATTCAGATACAATAACATTGATGAAAGAGACTGTTTTTCTTATCAATACATCGAGGGGTGGAATTATTGTTGAGGAAGACCTTGCAGAAGCTCTGAATAAAGGGAAGATTGCCGGGGCGGGCCTTGATGTCCTCTCTGTTGAACCGCCTTCTGATAAGAATCCTCTTCTTAAAGCTGCGAATTGTTTTTTAACACCGCATATTGGCTGGGCTACACATGAATCAAGATCGCGACTGATGGGTATTGCTGCAGAGAATCTGAAAGCTTTTCTGGCCGGTTCGGCTGTCAATGTTATAACTCATTAGACGATAAACAGCTTTCTTAAGAAAACAATTTTCCCCTTTTCTTTTTTTTTTATATTTCTGTTTTTAACAGATACTTCAGAAAAACAACAACTCTTTCCGGGCCGGATAGGAAAACTCTTTGTGGAGATTAGGGGAATCGAACCCCTGACCTTTTGACTGCCAGTCAAACGCTCTAGCCAACTGAGCTAAACCCCCGTCAAAACAGCGCAAATTTAGAAAAAAAAAGGAATATTTAAAACCCTCATAGACAGAACTCATAATGTTTTGTCCGTATTATGCTAATTTGTAATTTTGCACCTTATCTGAATAGTGTTAACAGAAGCTTATATAACTTAACATTTTAATAAGGTTTTTTCTTCCCTGTATACTGTAAATTGCAGGCAGAAAAAGAAGGTTGAGATGAGTGATAAATTACCTGAAATAAAAAATTTTGATGATCTGGTCTTTGAATTCCGGAACAGGGATTATGGTGCTTATAAGATAAGGAAGAAATATTTATCAGCCTTGCTCACCGGCTTACTGATCGCCTTAATAATAGGATGCAGTGCCGTAATTATTCCTTTTATCGGAAGGAGACAGGAAGGTATGGCAGTATATTCCGGAGGTGGGAGATATGTGAGTGTCGGAATGGATATACTTCAACCACCGCCCGAACAGGAATTCTATGTGCCTGCTCCACCACCACCTCCCCGTAGGTCATTTATTGAAGCTACAGAAGAAACTGTTAAATATGCACCTCCGGTAATTGTTGACACCGTCATGTCTTTCGAACCTTCTCTTGCCACACTCGATGAAGCTTTTGCAATTCAGGAGAATGTAACGGATGATATATACTACGGGTCAGGTTTCGGAGACGACCTGTTCGGAGATTTTGGTTTCGGGGATGGAGATTATGGTGAGCCATTGTTTATTGTTGAAACAATGCCTTCTTTCAGAGGAGGAGATATAAATAAGTTCAGGTTGTGGGTTCAGAATAAAATTAATTATCCCCGCGAAGCTATCGAGAAAAAAATAGAAGGAAGAGTATACCTGACTTTCATTGTGGAAACGGACGGCAGTGTAAGCAATGTAACCCTGATCAAAGGAGTTGATCCGCTAATTGATAATGTGGCTCTGAAAGCTATTCAGGAATCTCCGAAATGGACTCCCGGACGGCAGAGAGGACAACCTGTAAGGGTCAGATACTCTTTTGCACTTAATTTCGCAATTTAAATGCCGGTGATGGTTAATATATTTATTTGAATGTTCATAACCATCGTCCTGTGATTGTGGCATTTCCCTATTTTTAACACCATACATACAGAATGGGCTGAGAAAAAGACAATTACTCTTTTTGATCATCCCAGACAAGAGTTCTGGCAACTGCCTGATAATGTGCATTATGTTGATGTGAAGTTTTTGGGTGCCAATAAAAAAAGAAGAAAAAATGGAATAAATTGAAGTAATTTTTAAATTTTTTCCGTTTAAGATAAAATAATAATATTCAGACCTGTGAGATCAGTGTTCCTTTCAGCGGAACAATTAATGAAGCTGATAATGGTGTTAACAAATTGATCGCCGGTTTTAGCTAATATAAGTGAACATTAAAATATAATTATTTATGATGAAAAGAAATGTAATTCTCATTCTTATTATAACAATCATTTTATCAGGTTGTGGTTCTTCGAAGAAGCAACTTGAAAAAGGTAATTATGACAGTGCTATTGCAGCAGCTGTAAAACAATTAAGAAAAGATCAGGATGACGAGAAGCAGATTGCTATTCTTGAACGCTCATATAACATTGCCAATGAGCGTGATAATGAGAGGATACGGTTTCTTAAGATGGAAGGCAGACCCCAGAACTGGGATGAAGTCTATCAGATTTATTACAGAATGAATGAAAGACAATTATTGGTAAGGACTGTTATGCCCCTGAATGCAGGTAAGCGCAGTATCGACTTTCCCTATGTTGATTATATGGCTGAAATGATTGCAGCAAAACGTAAATCCGCTGATTATTACTATGCCCATGGTAATGAGCTGATGAAAAACGGTGATAAGGAATCCTACAGACAAGCATTTGCCGAATTTGTAAGAGCGAAGGATTATGTTGGTGATTATGAGGGCATTGACTATAAAATACAGGAAGCCAGGGAATTAGGGATGAGTAAAGTGTTTGTCAAACTCGTTAACAGTACACTGTTCAATTTTCCGCAGGAATTTGAACAGGACCTTCTGACAGTGGATCTTCAGGCTCTGAATAGCGACTGGGTTGAATATTACACTGTCGACCTCGACCGTAATGTAGAATATGATTACCTGATTAGTGTGAATGTAAGAAATATATCCATCAGTCCTGACCAGACATCACAGATCGACTCTGTTATCAAACGCGATGTAGAGGATGGATTTAATTATCAGCTGGACAGTCGCGGGAATGTAATGAAGGATTCTCTTGGGAATGATATTAAGACACCAAAGTATAAGACTCTTCAGTGTGCATTGATCCATACTCTGCAAACGAAGTCATGTGCTATTGAAGGAGATATTGAGACTATCCAGTTAAAACCTGAGAAGTTACTTAAAAAGGATCCTATGGGAGCCCGGTCAGGCTTTGAACACGTCTCGGCCAGGGCAGTTGGCGACCTGGGAGCATTGAATGAGAGTCAGTTACACAGGACTGAAACCGGGGTCCTCCCTTTCCCTTCTGACATAGAGATGATCATTCGTTGTTCTGAATCTCTCAAACAGGCTATACGAGGTTCCATTCAGTCCAACAGGAGGTTCATTCTTTAAATGATTGAAACGAATAAGCCGCACGAAAGAGTAATCCTTGTTGGATTGATATATCCCGGACAGGGAGAAGGGGAGACAAAGGAATATCTGGATGAACTGGCTTTTCTTGCCGAAACAGCCGGTGCTTACCCTGTGAAAAGATTCATTCAGAAAGCTGATTTGCCCAATCCCAGAACATTCGTCGGGTCGGGGAAGATAGAAGAAATAGCCGGATTTGTTAAGGATAACAACATTGATATTGCTGTTTTCGATGATGAACTATCGGCAAGTCAGATAAGAAATATTGAGAAGATACTGAATTGCAGAGTTCTTGACAGAACAGGGCTTATTCTGGATATTTTTGCAGGAAGAGCCCGCACATCCTATGCAAGAACTCAGGTGGAGCTGGCACAGTATCAGTATTTGTTGCCACGTCTTACCGGAATGTGGACTCACCTTGAAAGACAAAGGGGAGGTATTGGACTGAGAGGTCCCGGTGAAACAGAGATAGAAACTGATAGAAGAATAATAAGAGAAAGGATCAGACTTCTCAGAGATCAGCTGAAGAAGATAGATATTCAGATGGCTACCCAGAGAAAAAACCGGGGAAAGATGGTAAGGGCAGCTCTTGTGGGATATACCAATGTGGGGAAATCAACAATTATGAACTTGTTGGGTAAAACAGATATTTTTGCTGAAAACAAGTTGTTCGCAACTCTTGATACCACTGTGCGTAAAGTGGTGATCAGAAATTTGCCTTTCCTGCTGTCTGACACTGTCGGTTTTATCAGAAAACTGCCTCATCACCTTGTCGAATCATTTAAATCAACACTTGATGAAGTCAGAGATTCAGATCTTTTGTTACATGTTATTGATATATCACACCCTGGATTTGAAGAACAGATAAGAGTGGTTAACGAGACACTGATTGACCTCAATTCAGCAGATAAGCCTGTTGTAATGGTCTTTAATAAGACTGATGCCTTTACTTTTTCACCCAGGGATAAGGATGACCTGACTCCTTACAGAAAAGAAAACTATTCGCTTGATGACCTGAAAAAAACATGGATGGCCAATGATGATAAACACCGGGTGGTGTTTATCTCTGCAAAGAAAAGGGAAAATATTGAAGATTTACGGAATGTCCTTTATCAGGAAGTCAGGAAGATCCATATTACCAGGTATCCCTTTAATGATTTTTTGTTCAAAGACGAGTTGCCCGGATAAAATATTCGGTTTCATTATCAGAATACCGGACTATTACTGTTTGTAAAAGGTAAAAAAAATTATTGCCCTGTTGTCCGCCAGAAGTAAACTGTCAGATAACAAGGGCAATAATTGAAATATTTCGAGGGTTACAAAAATTATCAATAAAGTTTTCCGGCAACCATATATTCTGCAATTTGTATTGCATTGGTGGCAGCACCTTTCCGGATATTGTCAGACACTATCCACAGGTTAAGACATTTCTCCCTGGAATAATCTCTTCTGATTCGTCCGACAAAAACTTCATCCCTGTTGTGTGATAATATTGGCATCGGATATTTATTTTCTGCCGGATTATCGTAGATTAAAATACCCGGGAAATTGCTCATCAGGGTTATTGCTTCATTGAGATCATAATCGTTTTCAAATTCCACGTTTACTGCTTCTGAGTGTCCGCCTACCACAGGTATCCTAACCACAGTGGAGGTTACCATAATTGAGTTATCTTCGAGGATCTTACGTGTTTCATCAAGTAATTTTTGTTCTTCAGAAGTATACCCGTCGGGCTGAAAGCCTCCTCCGTGAGGGAAACAATTCATGTCAATGGGATGTGGATAGGCCATTTCACCCTTGATGCCTTTTCTCTCGTTTTCCATCTGGGCAACAGCTTTTACCCCTGTCCCTGTTACAGACTGATAAGTGGCAGCCACTATCCTTTTTATTTTGTATTTTCTGTGGAGTGGAGCCAAAGCCATAACCATCTGTATGGTCGAGCAGTTTGGATTGGCTATCAGTTTGTCACCCTTTTTAAGCACATGACTGTTGATTTCGGGTACTACTAAAGGTACATTCTCATCCATTCTCCAGGCAGAGGAATTGTCTATCACTATTGTGCCATTTTTGGCAAAGACAGGTGCCCACTCTTTTGATGTTGAAGCTCCTGCCGAAAATATGGCAAATACCGGTTTGGATTCAACAGCTTCTTTCATGGATACAACTTTTATGCTTTTACCTTTGAAGATCAATTCTTTTCCAACCGATCTCTCCGATGCGGCAGCTATCATTTCTGTTACTGGAAAATTTCTCTCTTCAAGGAGCTTCATCATTGTCCGGCCTACCATCCCGGTTGCTCCAATTACTGCTGTCTTCATAATTTTTTAATTTGTAAGTTTTAAAGTTAATTACTAGTTTTACTTAAAATACAAAGGGCCAAAATTAACTTTTTTTTTCAATCTGTCACGCTGCATGAAAGAAGTTCTTTTTGTTGTTTTCCTATTGTCTTTTATTTCTGTCCGGCTATCTGTTACTAATTTGTCCTGTGATAAAAATAAAAGCCATTCTTCCTGCCATAAGGATAATGGAATTGCCGGGCCGGGAGATGTCATCATTTCAGAGATCATGCCCGATCCTTTGCCCCCGGTCAGCCTGCCTGAAGAAGAATATATAGAAATATTTAACCGTACTAAAAATACTCTGATTATTAACAACTGGAGTCTTTGTGTAAATGACAGGTCAGTTTTTCTGCCGCCGGCTGAAATACTCCCCGGCGAATATATTATACTGTGTTCCCGTACTGATACAGCAGTATTCAATAAATATGGTCGTGTCATCGGATTAAAATCTTTTCCTGCTCTGCCTGCAGGGGAGGCTGTCATTTATCTGACTGATGAGAAGGGGAACTTGGTACATGGGATTGAATATTCATCCGATTGGTACGGTAACAGCTTAAAGGAATCCGGAGGATGGTCTCTTGAGATGATTGATACTGATTTTCCTTTTTATACTGAAGGTAACTGGAGAGTTACCTGTTCTGATAAGGGAGGCACTCCGGGAGAAAGAAATTCAATATGGGCAGAAAACCCGGATCTGCTTTTTCGTGGAATAGAAAATGTGTATCCGGAAGACAGTGTAACTATCAAAGTGAGGTTTTCAGAAAGTGTTCCCTTTCCGTTGAATGAGAATCATCTGTTTTCCGTTGAAGGAAAATCTGTAGAAAGGATCATTCCTTCAGATGCGCTGTGGAGAGAATTCAGAATAACAATAGCCGAAGCTCTGGAAATGGGGAAAGTATACTCTTTTTCCGCAGATGAAAATATGTCAGATTTTGCCGGTAATACGATTGCCAGAATGAAGTATGACTTTGGGTTGCCCGGGATAGTCAGGAAAGGGGGCATACTTTTTAATGAACTTCTGTTTAATCCATTGCCTGATAATCCGGATTATATAGAACTGTTTAATTGTTCAGAATATATCATTGATGCTTCAAAACTCTATATGGCTTCAATTGATACGAGGGACGGAGACACTTCTGATATCAGACAGGTTTCTGAAGAAAGAAGGTGTATTGTCCCGGGGTCATACTATACAATAACCATTGACAGAGACAGGGTCATTTCAGGATATTTTTCTTCTGATCCTTATGCTGTATATGAAACTTCTTCATTACCTTCTATGCCTGATGATAAAGGTCATCTGTTACTTATGAACAGAGAAACAGAAATGTTGGATGAAGTTGTTTATACAGAAAAGATGCATTATTCTCTTCTTTCTGATGTGGAAGGTATTTCTCTTGAAAAGATAAGACCTGATCTTTCTTCATCTGAGAGTAGTAACTGGCATTCTGCTTCTGAGAGCTCCGGATGGGGAACTCCCGGTGCCAGGAACTCATCATATAGTGGTTATACTCAGCCGGAAGAAAAAATCACCCTGTCATCAGGGAAGATATCACCCGATAATGATGGTTATGAAGATGTTCTTCTGATTGACTGTGACCCGGAAGGGATAGATAACGTGATCACAGTTACGGTTTTTGATGAAACAGGTAGTTATGTGAGAAAGCTGTCAGAAAATTATCTGGCCGGCGAACGTGCGACACTGATATGGGATGGTACTGCAGATGATGGTTCTCTGGTTCGAACCGGAATTTATATTATACTTATTCAGTTGTATGATGATAAAGGCAGAACTGATACATGGAAGAAAGTATGCACTGTTGTGAGATAACTGCAGATTGTCTTAACGAGAGGGATGGTTAAAGAGTTGAAAAGAACCGTTGTGTCAGAGAGATGAAATCAACTCAGTCATTATTGTTGTCATTCTGTCTTCCGTTTTACCGGCTTCTTCCAAAACTGACTGATGTGTGGTATAAGCTATTTTCCCTTCTACTCCCAGGTCGGTAATAATACTCACAGCGAAGCATGGTATATTCATGTGCCTTGCAACAATGACCTCAGGGGTTGTTGACATCCCTACTGCATCTGCTCCTATAATTCTGAAATATTTATATTCAGAAGGTGTTTCAAAAGTAGGTCCTGTAGTTGAAAGGTATATTCCTTTATGAATTCTTATATTATGTTTTTCAGCAATAGCATGTGCTTTTTCAATAAGATTTTTGTCGTAGGCTTCTCCCATATCCGGAAACCTGGCTCCGATACGTTCATCATTAGGTCCGATAAGTGGGTTGGGAAGCAGGTTGATATGATCAGTAATGATCATTATGTCTCCGATACGGTATTCAGGGTTCAGTCCTCCGGCAGCATTGGAAAGGAAGAGATATTTAATGCCAAGGTACTTCAGGACTCTCACAGGTAAGGCAATGAGCTGTGTATTATAGCCTTCATAGTAATGTAAACGGCCCTTCATGGCAACTATCCTTTTACCACCCAGTTCTCCGTAGATAAGCCTGCCTTCATGACCATCAACTGTTGGCAGTGGAAAATTTGGTATTTCGCTGTAATAGATTTCTTTGGAGATATTAATTCCGGCTGTCAGTCCCCCAAGTCCAGTTCCAAGTATTATACCTGCATCAGGATCTGTGATGCCTTTTTCTCTCAGAAATTCTGTTGTTTCTTTTATTTTTTCTAACATATCCGCTAATCATATTATCGAATTCTGTTTTCTTATCATACAAAAAATCAATAACCACAGGGATGTAATATAGTGAAGACTTTAATGATTCCGGGATATTACTTAATTCTCTTAATCTTACAGCATCTTTTTCCGTGGTGAATACAAAACGGGATTCTTTCCTCAGATTCTTCCAGCTTTCATAAATTCTGTCCATATCTTTTTCACTGTATTCATGATGATCCCTGAATGAAAGATGAACTATTTCCTTGTATTTTTTTTTCAGGAAATCCAGTAAAGGGCCTGGATTTGCTATCCCTGTTACGAGCACTATACCTGTCTCCTCACCGGATGTCATGAATAATTTACTTCTTTCTTTTTCCTCAAAGACGGGGAATGGATCACTGTAATTGAGGACTGTAAAGTAGAGGCTTTGATAAGGTGCTTTTCGTATTTCTTTTGTCAGTATCCTCTTTTGCATGGGAGTTATTTCCCGGGGCGATTTTGTAATGATAATAATATCAGCTCTGCTCATATTATGTATGCTTTCTCTGAGATTCCCGAAAGGGAGCAGGTAATCTCTGGTCATCAGACGGTTGTAGTCTGAAAGCAGTATTGACAGTCCGGGTGTTAATCTTCTGTGCTGAAAACCATCATCCAGTAATATTACATTCGTTTCTGGTCTCTCTTGAATAATCTTATGGGCACCTCTTACTCTGTTACCATCGACAGCAATGGTTATATCGGGATATTTCCTGAATACCTGCAGGGGTTCATCCCCGATGTCGGTTACAGAAGATCCTTTCTGAGCCAAAAGGAAACCTTTTGTTTTTCTTTTGTATCCCCTGCTCAGCAGGGCCACCTTGAAATTTTTTCTCAGAAGATCTGCAAGATATTCAGTATGTGGAGTCTTTCCTGTTCCTCCTGCAGTAATATTTCCTACACATATTATGGGAATACTTAATTCATGCGATTTGATGATGCCGGTGTTAAACAGGAAATTCCTGATTTCTGTTACCAGACCATAGATAAGCGACAGGGGATACAGAAGTATGCACCTTCTTTTTTGCATAAATTAGTATATATCAATAAAATATGGCAATCTGGCCTGTATTCCCGACAAGGTATTGGTTTCCTTTAACTCATTGTAGAATCTGAAGGCTTCTCCAAGTTCTTTTTTCAAAAGATTTATCCTGACATCACCACTGATTTGTTTCAATAGTTTGGTATAAGGATCTTCTGCCACTGGCAATTCCTTTATTGAATAGTTTTCTATTCCGGCAAGTTCAGCAGCCCCTTCTATTGCATCGTTCAGTCCCCCCATCTCATCAACAAGTCCTATGTTAAGGGCACTGGCGCCACTCCATACGCGTCCCTGGCCAATACTGTCAACAGATGAAAAATCCATATCCCTGCCAGCGGATACTTTGTTAACGAAATCAGAATAAACCTGTTCTATATTTTTTTGCATTATTTGTCTTTCATAGTTGCTCATAGGCCGGAACACCGAGGGGAAATCGGAGTGCTCATTTGTATTAACGCTTTCAGTTGTTATTCCTATCTTTTGTTCCATCAGTTTGCCAGCATTGGGTATGAGTCCGAAAACACCTATTGAACCTGATATAGTAGTGGGGTTGGCATAGATCTTTGTCCCGGGTGCTGAGATATAATATCCTCCGGAAGCAGCATAATTACCCATTGATATTACTACGGGTTTTTCTTTGGCAGCCAGTTCCAGTTCACGCCATATCATATCGGAGGCTATGGCACTTCCTCCCGGAGAATTAACTCTTAATACAATTGCCTTTACAGTGGAATCAAGTCTTTCTTTGCGTATTATCTCTGAATAATTATTTCCGCCTATATTTGTTTCACTGCCTTTTCCTGTCACAATTGAACCTGATGCATAGATAACAGCTATTCTTCTTTTCATAGTCAGCACTTTATCAGGATCCGGTACTTTGGCATATTTCCCCATTGTGACGAAATTTATCTTATCATCTGTAGTGAGGCCTGAGAGAATTTTCAGAGTATCATTAAGTTCATCACGGAAAAGAAGTCCGTCAACAAGTCCACTTTCAAGTGCATCTGAGGAAACAGTTCCGGCCAGTTTATCAGCCAGCTCATTGAGCCTTGCTTCGGAAAGGCCTCTTGATTCTGCCATCATTTTTACAGAATGATTCCATATTGATCCTACATAATCCTTTATCTGAGCTTTATTTTCTTCGCTCAGTTTATCAAGGATATATGGTTCAACAGCTCCTTTGAACTTACCATGTCTTATAACCTGTACCTCAAGACCTAATTTTTCAAGGGCGTTTTTATAGAACATTACCTCACCGGTAAGGCCTTTGAAATCGACTGTGGAAGAAGGATTTATGTAAATTTTATCAGCTATTGATGAAAGATAATAACCTTGCTGATCCAAAGCATAATCTGAATATGCTATAATAAATTTTCCGCTTTCACTGAATTTATTGAGGCTGTTACGTATTTCTTCTGTTGTTGCCCAACCTGATGGCATCATACCGTTATCTATCAGAATACCCTTTATTTTGGGATCGTCAGCAGCTTTGTCGATATTGCGGAGGATCTCATTAAGCCCTGTTACCGGTGATATAGTCATGTTTACTATATCCAGGCCTGCCAGAGGATTGTTATCACTTCTGTCAGGTATCTGAACATTTGTTTTAAGTACAAGGACAGAATTATCACTTATGGATACCTTTTTGTCACCGGCAGACATCATCGCACTCATACTGCCGAAAAGTATCAGAAAGAAAAGAAAGGAAGCAATTATTATACCTGTAATGGTAGCTAAGGTGTAGACAAGGAAATTTTTCATTTTGAAAAATGCTTATAGATTAATTTCTAAGATATAAAAATACATTGCGAAGATATAATTTGTTCTTTGAATTGATACATTTGAATAATT
>DAINPM010000014.1:0-40621 GCA_036743455.1 Bacteroidales bacterium
GCCTGAGCTGTACTCAGACCACTCGATATACTACTCCCTGCATTAAACCCAAACCATCCTACCCAGAGAAGCCCTGCTCCCAACATAGTGATCACAAGATTATTCGGCCTTATAACCTGATAAGAATAACCACGGCGTGGCCCGAGAAAAAGAGCTGCTACAAGACCACTGACACCAGCGGATATATGTACAACAGTACCTCCTGCAAAATCTATCGCTCCATTTGCTCCAAGATTAAAAAGAAATCCGTCTGAAGCCCATACCCAATGACATAAAGGATTATAGACAAAGATACTCCATAAAGCAATGAACCAGCAGTATGCCTTGAAATTTATGCGCTCTGCCAATGCACCTGCTATCAGAGCCGGAGTAATTATGGCAAATTTACCCTGGAACATCGAAAATACATACTCGGGAATACCTGCATCCATTATGCTGGTATCAATCCCTTTCAGGAAAAAATAATCATTGTTCCATCCGAACCATCCCCCCAGAACATTACTCCCAAAACACATGCTATAACCAATAATAACCCACAGGACACTTATAATACCCATGGCTACAAAACTGTGCATAATAGTTCCCATTACATTCTTGGAACGCACAAGGCCTCCGTAAAACATGGCGAGACCCGGAATCATCAACAAAACCAGTGCAGTCGAAGTCAGCATCCATGCCGTCGCACCGGAATCAATAACTGCCCCGTCAGAGGCATTCACCGCGGTAATTCCTGCAAACAAAAAAGTTGTCATCAGCAGGATTCTTTTTAATCTCTTCCTCATAAAAAATAATATTTGTCAATAAAACTATATAAATTTTCAGCAAACCTATATTTTTTATGGGGTATATACAAGTTTTTTGTATGTTTTTTCTATTTAACCCCTTTTTTATAGGGGGTGGTATTGTTTTTTATATTTGTTTTGCTTACACACCCCCTGTTTTTAAGTATCGGGTTGCATTTTAATTATGTCTTTTCTTCAGTTAACTGAAAATCCATTAGAGACAGAAAACATATTAATTGGCAGGTAAAATTACACGACTGTAATTCTGTTTGTTATGAAATTTAAATGCACAAAGTAATCCGGAATTAATTCTCTTCCTGAGAACCAGGATTGTTTTAGTAATAAGAGAAAAATAGTTTGTCCCGATAAAAAACAGGCTAATATAAATTAAAATGATTTTTCACTGTTTATAAGCACTATATATACAACAGGAAATAAAACAGGTATATGAATATATTCTTTGTCATTAAGGCATTCTTAGCATAAAAAATGCCAGGCAATCGACCAAAATACAATTACCCAATAACAATAAAAAGCAAGGGGAAAATAATCAGAACATGTTGGAAATAAAAAAAAACATCCTTTATTTCCAGTAACACCTTTCAGATATTGGCATTAAACGTGTCTCCCTGATCGAAATCTCCTGTTGTATAACCTCTCCGGAACCATTCTTTTCTCTGGGCTGCAGTTCCATGAGTGAAGGAATCGGGAGTAACCCTCCCCTGGTATTTCCTCTGCAGCACATCATCTCCTACTGAGGCAGCCGCGTTCATAGCTTCTTCAATATCTCCTGTCTCAAGAGAATTGAACATTTTCTGGTCATAATGTGCCCACATTCCTGCAAGGAAATCTGCCTGGAGTTCCAGCCTCACAAGAAGTCTGTTGGCACTTGTCTCGCTCAAACGCGCTCTCTGGCTGTTCACCTGATCGAGTATACCCAGAAGATTCTGCACATGATGACCTATTTCGTGAGCCAGAACATAGGCAACTGCAAAATCTCCATTCGCACCGTAACTTGTCTGAAGAGCATCAAAAAAATCCAGATCAATATATACTTTCTCATCGCCGGGACAATAAAAAGGCCCGCTGGCAGCAGTTGCAAAACCACAGGCCGACTGAACCTGGTCCCTGTAAAGAACTAGTGTCGGTTTACGGTAGGTGAGATTCGACTGCCTGAAAATTTCTGTCCATACATCTTCTGTCCCGGCCAGAACCACACTCACAAAATTCACCATCGCTTCTTCTTCGGGAGAAGAAGCTAAAGAACCGGATTCAGTATCCGTGTTTTGTGGCATTGTTTCCATCACCTGGGAAGGATCGCCTCCCAAAAGCAAAACAATCAATACTATAACGACAGTTCCTATTCCGCCACCTACTGCCATTTTACCAGTCGACATCCCTCTGCGGTCCTCTACATTACCACTTGTCCGTCTGCCTTCAACTTTCATGACTTAAATTATTAATCGTTAATCAGGTTTACTATTACAAAGCTAATTTTTTTCAAAATATCTTCAACTTTTTACCTGGTAATTATGTTGTATAGATAAAGCGTTTATTTGATCATTATTAAAACATTATAATCGATAAAGCAAAATGCCATGACTGATAAACCAATTATATCAAAAGTATATCCCGTAACGGGCATGTCGTGTGCATCATGTGCATCTAGGACAGAATCATTTGTCAGTACTCTGAAGGGAGTAAAAAAAGCCTCTGTTAATTTTGCTGATAATTCTCTCAAAGTTGATTTCGATAACGGGTTAATCACTCCGGAAGAGATGAAAAAAGCTATACGGTCTATTGGTTACGACATCATAATAAATGAATCTGATATCACGGCAGGAAGAAACACAAGAGAGAGGGTTGTGACCAGAAAACTAAAAGTCAACACTATCGGAGCAGCAATTCTGACTCTGCCTCTGATTATTATTGCAATGTTTTTCCCCGATATCCCCTGGGCCGGATATATAATGATGGCACTGGCTACTCCCGTTCTTTTCTGGTTTGGCAGGCAGTTCCCTGTAAATGCCATTAAACAGTTAAGGCACCGCTCCGCGAATATGGATACCCTTGTTTCATTAAGCACCTCAATTGCATATTTTTACAGTTCTGCTATCACTCTTTTCCCGGATTTCTTCTCTGCAGCAGGAATACCTGCTCATGTATATTTTGAAGCCTCTGCAGTAATTATAACATTCATTCTTACAGGCAGACTTCTGGAAGAGAATGCAAAATCAAAAACATCCTCAGCCCTTAAAAAGCTTATCGGGTTTCAAAGCAAGACAGCTTTTATTATCGATCAAACCGGCCAACAGAAAGAAATACCTGTCACTGAAGTAATGCCGGAAGATATCCTGGTCTTAAAACCCGGATTTAAAATCCCTGTTGACGGCACTGTAACAGAAGGTCATTCATTTGTTGATGAAAGCATGATTACAGGAGAACCTTTACCTGCCGAAAAAACTGCAGGGGCAAAAGTCTATGCCGGAACAATCAACCAAAGAGGCAGTTTTCAGTTCAAGGCTGAGAAAGTAGGAAGTGATACCGTTCTTGCCCGGATAATTCAGATGGTGAGTGAAGCCCGTAGCAGTAAAGCTCCGGTGCAAAAGATGGTCGACAGGGTAGCAGGGATATTTGTCCCGGTTGTTATAATAATTGCACTCTTAAGCGGTATTGCCTGGCTATTGTCCGGAGCAGAAAATGCTTTTACTCACAGTCTACTGGCTATTGTCACAGTGCTTATCATAGCATGTCCCTGTGCTCTCGGACTGGCAACACCTACAGCTGTTATGGTAGGAATAGGTAAAGGGGCAGAAAACGGTATCCTTATCAGAGATGCCGAAAGTCTCGAGACTGCCCATAAAATTGATACAATAATTCTCGACAAAACAGGAACTATTACATCCGGAAAACCAGTAGTAAAAGATTTTGAGTGGAAAGAGCATAGCTATAAAGACCGATATGCCAATATCCTTCTAAACATCCAGAAGTTAAGTGAGCACCCTCTGGCGGAACCTGTGGTCAGACATTTTGAAAACCCGGGTATAACAAGCAGCTATCTTCCGCTAAAACTCGAAAGTATTACAGGTAAGGGAGTAAAAGCAGTTACAGATAACAATGTTTATCTTATAGGGAATAAAAAACTCATGGATGAGAATGATATTACAATTGATAAAAACCTTAATGCCTTGAGCGATAAATGGCTTAAGGAAGCAAAAACAGTGTCCTTTTTTGCTGACAAAAATGAGGTAATTGCTGTTTTTTCAATCAGCGACAGCATTAAAGAATCTTCTGTAGAAGCTGTCAGGATCCTTCATAACCTTGGTATAAAAGTCTATATGCTCACCGGCGATAATGAACAGAGTGCCCGTGCTGTAGCTCAGGCAGCAGGAATAGACAGTTTTAAGGCTGCATTACTCCCCGACGATAAGTATGGTTTCGTGAAGCAACTTCAGAAAGAAGGCAGGGTTGTGGCAATGGCAGGTGATGGAATAAACGATTCTCAGGCTCTGGCTCAGGCTGATATAAGTATTGCAATGGGGCAGGGTTCAGATATTGCCATGGACACTGCCGGGATGACAATAATATCATCCGATCTTACACGGATACCAAAAGCCATAAGATTATCGAAGCTTACTGTCAAAACAATAAAACAGAATCTTTTCTGGGCATTTATTTATAATATTATTGCTATACCTGTTGCTACCGGCATTTTATACCCTTTTACAGGGTTCCTCCTCAATCCAATGATAGCAGGAGCAGCCATGGCACTGAGTTCGGTAAGTGTGGTAAGCAACAGTCTCAGGTTGAATTTAAGAAGAATATAGTACTGTTTGAGATTCTCTCTGCATGGAAAATATACCGTACATGATAAATTCAGTTAAACAGTTAGCTAAAACCAGAATACCGTTCAGCATCAGGCAAAAGATAAGAAAATTCAGGAACGTGATGTTACAGGGCATAGAAAGATTTTTCACTGTTCCGTTGTCACAACTGCTATTACCGGCCAGTGATCTGAAACAAAAACACCCTGCTCCTTTTTCATAAGAGTCCGGTGCTGTAACACCCTCATGTCATTACTGACAAAAATATAATCCAGTCGCATTGAGCCTGGTTCATCTGAAAAGCCATTGAAGGTATATGCAGGACCTTCAGGATTTTCTTCGGATATGTCTTTTGAATCCTTAAACAAAGGTATGCTTTCTGCCGGGCCTGTTAAAAGTGAATAAGTTTCACTACCGGGCATAGCATTGAAATCTCCTGTTATCACAAAAGGGAACCCTGCTGCAATACTATCCACTGTCGACATTAACAACCTGGCACTCATAATCCTGGCTGTATCTGAATCATGTGCGAAATGTGTATTGAAGAAGAAAATATGCTCATCCGTCTTTTTGTCAACAAGCTGTGTCCAGGTCACAATACGGGGAAGCGATGAAGACCATGCCTTTGATCCGGGCACCTCTGGTGTGTCAGATAACCAAAAAGTTACGTTCCTTACCATATTAAAGCGGTCTTTTCTGTAAAAAACAGGATTCATCTCTCCCGATCTCCCTCCATCATCACGTCCAACTCCCGCTGATTCATACCCGGTAAGCAATGAGTCAAGATAATTATACTGATGATATAATACCTCCTGTAAACCAAGAAGATCCGGCTTCTCCCTCCTTATTACATCATATACTATGGAAGACCGTGAAGACCATGCGTTCACACTGTCTTCCGGATTATCATACCTGATATTAAGGGTCATTACCCTGATCTCATTCGGCCCCTTCTTCCCTGAACATCCTGCCAGAACAATATACACAACAACAATGATCAATACGGTAAATCGCTTCATTACTTAAAATTTTGGCAAAGATAACAATATGTAATGTATTTTGTTATTTTAGTTTAAGGAAGACTGTAGAAAAACTCTTCCTCTTATTATTTATATATTTGTGACAAAATTGCCTTGAAGACCATATTAAATACATATAGCTGACACATAGCTACGTAAAATAAATACACAGTTTGAATGCCTGATATTATTAAATTATTGCCCGATTCCGTTGCCAACCAGATAGCTGCCGGCGAAGTTATTCAGCGGCCAGCTTCTGTGCTCAAAGAGCTTATTGAGAATTCTGTTGACTCTGGTGCAAGGCAAATAAATGTAATAATAAGGGATGCTGGAAGAACTCTTATTCAGGTTATAGATGATGGTTGCGGAATGTCTGAAACTGATTCCAGACTGGCTTTTGAAAGGCATGCCACTTCAAAAATAACATCTGCAGAAGATCTTTTTGCCATACAGACCAAAGGTTTCAGGGGTGAAGCACTGGCATCTATTGCTGCTGTGGCTATGGTTGAGCTAAAAACAAGGAGAGAGAATGACGAAACCGGCACACTGATTGCAATCAACGGATCCAGAGTAGCTGCTCAGGAACCCTGCTCTTGTCCAAAAGGTTCCTGCTTCTCAGTTAAAAACCTCTTTTACAATATCCCTGCAAGAAGAAAATTTCTGAAATCTGATACTACAGAACTAAGACATATCATCAATGAATTTCAGAAAGTTGTGATAGCACATCCCGATATTAAGTTTTCACTCCGGAGTAATGACAACGAAATATATAATCTCCTTCCAGGAAATAAACGACAACGTATTGTTGGTGTTTTCGGCAAACAAATAAACCAGGAGCTTATAACTCTTGATACTGACACAAGCCTTATTTCCATTTCTGGATTTATCGGAAAACCCGAAAGTGCCAGAAGAACATACGGAGAACAGTTCTTCTTTGTAAACAACCGTTTTATGAAACATCCCTATTTCCATAAAGCAGTTACGGAAGCTTATCAGAACATTCTGCCACCTGATACCATACCTTCTTACTTTATATTCATGCAGGCCGATCCTGCCTCAATAGATATAAATATTCACCCTACAAAAACGGAGATCAAGTTTGAGGACGAGAATGCTATCTGGCAAATACTTATGGCTTCAGTACGTGAAGCTCTCGGACGTTTTAATATAGTTCCTTCACTTGATTTCGAGAATGAAGCTCTCATTGATATCCCTGTGCGAACTTCCGACAAGGTATTTTCCGGACAACCAAAAATACCGGTGAATCCTGATTATAATCCCTTTGAAAAAGATGATCCTTTACTCCAAAGATCCGATTTCATTGAAAAATTTGAGAGATCAAATACTGAAAACTGGGATAAACTTTATTCAATCATCGGGAAAGATGATGAAGATAATGTTGATATGCTGGCAATACAGCGGAAAGACCGTAAGTTTTTTCAGATAAAAAACAAGTACATAGCCTGTCCTGTAAAATCAGGAATGATGTTTATTGATCAGAAAAGAGCTCACGAAAGGATACTGTATGAAAGGTATATTGACTGTCTGACCAGTAATACAGCTGTCAGTCAGACAGATTTGTTCCCTGTTAAAGTTGAACTGGATCCCTCTGATTTTCTCCTCCTGAAAGAAAGCCATGAAGAATTGCAACTACTTGGTTTCACTCTGGAATTCACAGACGATTATAATATTGTTATAAAAGGCTGCCCGGCCGGTTCAGGTTCATTTAATCCGGCCGGCATGCTGGAAATTATTATTGAAGAATACAAAAGTGCCGGAGGCAACCCACGTACAGGAGCAAAGGAAAAACTAGCAGCCGGCATGGCTGCTGCATCCGCCATACAATACGGCAAAGCTCTGGGAAATAGTGAAATGGAAAATCTTTTTGATGCATTGTTCGCTTGTTCGGCACCCAATTATTCACCAAAAGGTAAGGCTGTAATAATAATTATGACACTTGATGAACTCGATAAGAAATTTAAATAAGCAATGCCTGTTAATTGCAGATTAAAAAGTAACTGTTAGTTTTGTCTCATATAATTATTATGGCTGAATAATATTTTCAATTTATGAATGCATACGGAAGAGGTTTTTTCTCCCTGCCCCCTGTGGTAAAGAATCTGATAATGATCAATATAATAATGCTTCTGGCTAATTATGCAGCCATAAGTGTCTTCTCTGTTGATCTGAACACAGTTCTTGGACTATATTTCCCTAAATCAGAAAGTTTTAAACCTGTCCAGATACTTACTCACATGTTCATGCATGCCAATTTCTGGCATCTGTTTTTCAATATGTATGCCTTATTCATCTTTGGGCAGGTCCTGGAAAAAGTATGGGGACCGAAACGTTTTTTCATTTACTACCTTGTCTGCGGTCTGGGAGCTGCCTTTATTCATGAATCAGTCCTTGTTTATGAATACAGCAAACTGGTTGGGAATATTGACCCGGAAAGTCTGCAGCTTGTACTGAACGAAGGTGCTGCTTACCTTAACGCAGGAAAGGTTTTTACTGATACGGGAATGCAAAGCCTGCAGTTATTACTTAACACTCCTACAGTAGGAGCTTCAGGAGCTGTATTCGGAATACTTCTGGCTTTTGGTATGCTCTTCCCCAATACACAACTTATGATAATCTTCCCACCTATACCGATAAAAGCAAAATATTTCGTAATCATATATGGTGCGATAGAACTATATCTGGCTTTCACGCAACCCGGTAGCAATATAGCCCATGCAGCTCACCTTGGAGGTATGTTATTCGGGTATATCCTTATAAAATACTGGCGTAAAACAACCAATACTCTTTACTGATGAGTATTACAGATGATATAAAAAGAACATTCAGTTCAGCCAATAATCTCACCAGACTCATTTATATTAACATTGGTGTTTTCCTGTTCTTCCTGATTGTATCTGTAATAAGTTTTTTATTCGATAATACAGGAATTGAATCAACAATTCTCAGACTCTTTGCCATTCCTGCATCCCTGAAGGTTTTTTTACTTAAACCCTGGACCCTTATAACATATATGTTTACCCATAAGGATATTTGGCATATCCTTTTCAATATGTTGTGGCTCTATTGGTTCGGAAGAATATTTCTGGATTATCTTGACCAAAGGAAACTGGTGGCTGTTTATCTTATGGGAGGCATCAGTGGCGCTATCGTTTATGTATTATCATTCAATATCTTTCCCGTTTTTACAGGTATCGTATCCGAATCAGTTGCCATAGGTGCTTCAGCTTCTGTTATGGCTGTCGTTATCGCTACTGCAACCTATGTCCCTGATTATTCCATTCATTTCTTTCTGATAGGCCGGATCAAAATTAAATATGTAGCTCTTGCCATACTTATCCTCACATCTTTTATGGATTTCTCAGTCAATTCAGGAGGTAAACTGGCACATATCGGAGGAGCCCTTCCGGGTTTCTTATATATAGTAAAACTAAGAAAAGGAAAGGACCCGGGCAGAAGACTGAACAGCATAATAGATACACTGGTTACATTCTTCAAGCCCCGGCCTAAAATGAAGGTAACACACAAAAAAACTGTAACGGATTACGATTATAATAAGATAAAGGCAGAACATCAGGCGAAGATAAATACTATTCTGGATAAAATATCAAAAGGGGGGTATGACAGCCTGACGAAAGAAGAGAAGGATATGCTTTTCAGTGAAAGTCAGAAAAAAAATTGAACAGGGAAATTATTTTGTTAGCTTAATGAGAACTGCTGCCAGTCATAATTCAGAATATCTCTTTCAGGATTTTAATATAATTATTTTAATTTGGCTCTAAAAATGTCTCTTTGAAAAAAATTCTTCATAAAATCCTGTTATGGGTGAATATATTATTTGCATTCGCCCTGGTGATATCTTATCTCTCCGTTCATATAAGCCCCGAATCATTTATCCTGCCGGCTTTTTTCGGACTTGCCTTCCCTTATCTTCTTCTGATAAATATTTTCTTTTCAATAATATGGGCTGTTCTCCTGCGCTATGAAGCAATTATTTCTGTTATAGTAATAGCTATTGGTTTCACTCATCTGTCTAATTACATAAGATTTGGAAAAAGTAACGAAAGTACAGATAATTCATTCAAGGTAATAAGTTATAACGTACGTCTATTTGATAATTATGGGAACCCGGACAATAATACCGAAGAGAGAATAATTGATTTTCTCAGGAAACAGGATGCCGATATTATTTGTCTCCAGGAATTTTATCTGTATGGCGACCCTGAGAAAAAAGACTCTGAAATAAAAAATGCCCTTGGAAACAATTATTTCTCACACATAAAACTGACCGGATCAGGTAAAAACCGCTATTATGGTATTGTAACCTACAGCAGATACCCTATAGTGCAAAAAGGTCAGATAATACATCCCAAATCATCAAGTCTGACTATATTCAGCGATGTAATTATTGAAAATGACACCATAAGGATATTCAATAATCATCTTCAGTCGTTCAGATTGAAGAACATGAATCGCTCATTGTTTGATGAGATGACTGCCGGAGACAACAATGAGACTTTAGGATTATTAAAAAGTCTGGCTGCAAGTCTTAAAAAGGGTTTTGTGTTACGGGCACAACAGTCTGAAGCACTTAAAACACAAATCAATATATCGGACTATCCGGTTATTGTGGTCGGTGATTTCAATGATACTCCTGTCTCCTGGTCATACAGGAAGATACGTAAAGGTCTTAATGACTCCTTTGTCAGTGCAGGCTATGGAGCAGGATTTACCTACCGCGGGAATTATCCCTCAAACAGGATAGATTATATCCTTTATGATGAAGCTCTTGAATGTCGTTATTTTGATATTTTAAAAGTTAAATATTCTGATCATTATCCTGTTTCAGCATTTTTCGCCAGGCCTTTCTAAAAAGGCAGTTTTCTGAAATCCACATTGCCTCCACTCAGAATAAGGCCTGTCTTTTTACCTTTGAAAATGCCGGGGTTTTCCTTAACAACTGCCAGAACTGTAGCTGATGAGGGTTCGACAATTATCTTCATTCGCTCCCATATCAGCAGCATACATTCGATAATTGATTCTTCGCTTACAGTAATTATCTGATCTGCTCTCTTCTTTATCACTGAGAAAGTGAGTTTACTTAATGAGGTCAGTAAGCCGTCGGCTACAGTTACAGGGTTCACTGAAGGTGTTAAAATGCCTGTCGTAAAGGATTTCCATGCATCATTTGCATTCAATGGTTCTGCTCCAATAACCATTATCCTGTTATTAATATCTTTCACGGTGGTGGCTGTTCCACTCAGCAGACCTCCTCCACCGACAGGAGCAATGATGACGTCAAGGTCTTCCTGATCTTCAAGAAATTCCAATGCTGCAGTGCCCTGCCCACATATCACATTGAAATTATCATAAGGATGAATAAGTGTTGCTCCCGTCTCCTCCATTATCATCTTTACTGTATCTTCCCTGGCTTTAAGGGTGGGCTTACAATAAGTAATATCTGCCCCGTAACTTTTTACAGCATCTTTCTTCACCACAGGAGCTGTTTCAGGCATAACTATCATGGGTTTAACTCCGTTCAGAGCTGCAGCGAGAGCTAAAGCAGCTGCATGATTACCTGAGGAATGTGTTATGACTCCTCTTTTTTTCTCTTCCGGTGACAGGGATAGAACAGCATTCTCAGCTCCACGGAATTTAAAAGCCCCTACACGCTGAAAGTTTTCGCACTTGAAAAAAAGTGAACAGCCAAAAATCCTGTCGAGCTGACTTGAAGTTAGAACAGGAGTTCTGTGTATAAATGGTTTTATCCGTCTGTGGGCAGCTTTTATATCTGCCAGCTGAGGCAATAGCATACTGTTTTTCTTATCAGGCAAAGATACTAAAAAACAAAGAGGTATCCGGAACAGATACCTCTTTACCAACTTATTAAGTTGTATTTTATCCGAAAAGGCTGAATGCAACGGTTAAACCGGAAAAGACTACCGAAACCATTGACATAAGCTTGATAAGAATATTCAATGACGGGCCTGAGGTATCTTTAAAAGGATCTCCGACAGTGTCTCCGACAACTGAAGCTTTATGTGGTTCACTTTTCTTACCACCAAAGTTGCCTCTTTCAATATACTTTTTGGCATTGTCCCAGGCACCTCCTGAGTTGTTAAGCATTGTGGCAAGCACAAAACCTGTTGTCAAACCTCCTGCCAGAAGTCCGATAACACCGGGAACACCAAAAATAACACCTACCAATACAGGGACAATGATAGCTACAAGAGAAGGCACAAGCATTTCATTCTGTGCTCCTTTTGTTGAAATCTCAACACATCTTGCATAGTCTGGTTTTGCTTTCCCTTCCATTATACCTGCTATCTCACGGAATTGTCTTCTTACTTCGTCGACCATCAAGCCGGCAGCACGACCAACAGCTTTCATACTCATAGAGCTGAAAAGGAATGCCATCATGGCACCAATAAATACTCCACCCAGCAATATGGGGTTAAACAGAGTTATATCATAAGCAGCAGTAAAATCCCTTATTGTTGCAGTACCAATATCCACTGCCCTCTGTCCTTCCTGAACAGCCGGAATAGTGCTGTTATAGAAGAGAGTGTCTCCTATCTGTTTAAAACCATCGGGAGCATTGTTGATAATACGTCCGAGCCACAACCTTACTTCTTCCATATATGCTGCCATCAGAGCCAGTCCTGTCAGGGCGGCAGATCCAATAGCGAAACCTTTACCGGTAGCTGCTGTTGTATTTCCAAGACCGTCGAGGGCATCAGTTCTTTCTCTTACTTCTTTGGGTAATTCTGCCATTTCAGCGTTACCTCCGGCGTTATCTGCTATCGGACCGAAAGCATCTGTGGCAAGGGTGATACCAAGTGTGGACAGCATTCCCACAGCGGCAAAAGCAATACCGTAAACGCCCATTGCAAAATTCTGGAATCCTCCGGCAAAACCGTAAGCAGCAATAATTCCAATAACTATTGTCACAACGGGTATCCATGTAGAAGCCATACCTACAGCCATCCCTTCTATAATAACTGTTGCAGGTCCCTGTTGTGCCTGTTTGGCTATACCCTGTGTGGGTTTATTACCATCGGAAGTATAATATTCTGTTGACTGACCAATGACAACCCCGGCAAGCAGACCCGATACTGCAGCACCAAAGACACCCCAGGTTATCCAGTCGAGATAAGCCAGTACAGCCAGGACTACCAGAATAAGTGCAGAGCTGCCTCCTGTGCCTAACAATAATGCACGCAGTAGGGTTTTAGGCGTAGCTGATTCTTTTGTACGTACCATATATACTCCTGCAATAGACAGGAGGATACCTATAGCAGAGACAAGCATAGGAGCTATAACAGCTTTTATCTGCATATCACCGGTCAATGCCGGCAAGGCTGCTCCCAGAGCTGCTGTAGCCAGTATGGAACCTGCATATGACTCATAAAGGTCGGCTCCCATACCTGCAACATCTCCAACATTATCTCCAACATTATCTGCAATTGTAGCCGGATTGCGTGGATCATCCTCCGGAATACCTGCTTCAACTTTCCCAACAAGATCAGCTCCAACATCAGCTGCCTTGGTGAATATGCCACCTCCAACACGCGCAAAGAGTGCCTGTGTTGATGCACCCATGCCGAAAGTAAGCATCACGGCAGTGATCTCAACCAGTTTAACCTTTTGCCCGACTTCCGTTATTACTCCGTTTATTGCATAGTCAGGGCTCCCATGAACAAATGTTAGTCCAAGGAAATCCCATCCATTGGCCAAATTATCAGGAGTAAATACCAGGTTATTCAGAATAATGAACCAGAGGGCTACATCAAGAAGTCCAAAACCAACAACAACAAGACCCATTACAGCTCCACTCCTCAAAGCGACCTGTAAACCTTTATTCAGTGATTTTGATGCTGCCCATGCCGTTCTGTTGGACGCCAGAGTGGCTGTCTTCATTCCCAGAAAACCACAAAGCCCGGAAAAGAAACCTCCGGTAAGAAAAGCTAAGGGGACAAATGGGTTTTGAACACCAAGGTATGCAAGTATGGTCAGTATAACAACCATAATGATAAATACCTTGATAACAACTGAATACTGACGTCTGAGGTAAGCCATGGCACCCTCACTAACATAAGAAGCAATTTCTTTCATTCTGTCGGTACCACCCTCCTGGATCCTCATATTTCTGTAAAAAATCCAGGCGAATAGCAGTGCACAGAGTGCTGAAACAGGAACAATCCAAAAAATACTACTAATCATAATATCTGTTTTAAATTATAAAATATAATTTTTTTTACCCGGAAAAAATTCCGGTACAAAACTAATTAGATTTTTATTAAAGCAAATAAAAAATAAGAATCTTCATCAGTAAATCATCGGAATAAGTGCATTTTAAAAGATTTATTACGCAAAAAAGAATCCGGACAATAATAAAATATAGTCCGGACCTCTTAGAAAACGGTTTAATATGTTTTATATGTCTCTGAAAAACTCATAATTTATATCTTCAAGCTGTTTCATTTCAGGATAAGGATAATAAATCATTTCATCTTTTGAACCTACATAGAATCCGCTTTCGATGGTTCTGTAAAGGAGGGTGCCGGAGAAAATTCTCTGTACCGTTTTCATGTGCTTCTCATATTCACCTTTTAATATTTCAAGGCAATCCCTGAGATGGCCTATGTTCTGGTATGGTAAATGTTCTGCAGAACCTCCGAGAGGATTAGTTGCCAGTTCCCCCAGTTTCAGTTCCACAAAGAATAGTTTTGGTAACACAATAGGGCTTGAGCCGTCTGTCAGCTTTTTCAGGAAAACTGAAGGAGAGAGTCCACTGGCAACCAGGGGATTTACCGGAGCCAGCTCCTGATAAAGATGAAGAGCATTTTCAGGTTCGGCACTTTTGTCATACGGAGCTTTTTTCAATTCCAGCGTGCAACCATGATCAGTTGTCAGGTAAAGACTTTTCAGGGCTGAAAGAGGAAGCATTTCCAGGGCACGGTAAACAGACAGGTAAACAGAACTTTTAGGACTGCCATCTTCCTTGGCAACACACCTTCTGTTGAGACTGTCCATATCAATGATGTTCTTTATTTTGGCAGCATCGACTTCAAAAAATATTGTCTGGCCTTTATTACGCTTTTTAGTGCCGGTCGAAAGATACAATCCAAATCCTTCAGGAGGGAGCATCGAAGCTACAAGTGCTTCGGGATTACTGGTTAAATAAATGTACTTGCTCATAATAAGTATATTAAATGAAAAATTACCGTCCAGCAAATCAAATAAATAAAGAACCTTTCGTTATATTATATCAAATTTAAACTACTTTTTGGAAGAATGAAAGGATTATTCCCTTATTAATACCTTCTACTTTTATTACCTTTGCCCAATTATTTATTTAAAACAGAATTACTTTAAAACAATGCGAAATGACTGATTTTTTTGATGACAAGATATCTGAACGACTTGGTGGGAAAAATTTTGGAAAATCGACAGTGATATATAAGTTTGAGATTATAAAAAGGGCCAAAGCAGCAGCCCGGCTGGCTCATCCTGAAATGTCGCTCATCGATATGGGAGTCGGGGAACCTGACTGGCCTGCCCATGATCTTGTAGTTAAAAAACTGTCAGAAGAAGCGGGGAAACCCGAAAACAGATGGTATTCAGATAACGGCATCCCTGAATTCCAGGAAGCAGCAGCACAGTATATGGAAAAAGTATATGGGGTTAAGGGACTGGTTCCATCGGAAAATATTGTCCATGGTATCGGTTCAAAACCTGTCCTGGCTATCCTGCCTATATGCTTTATTAATCCGGGTGACATTCTGCTTACTACCGTACCGGGTTATCCCGTATCTGCTACTTATACAAAGTATCTTGGAGGAGATGTTTATAATTTACCTCTTCTCGAATCAAATAATTTCCTTCCCGACCTGGATTCAATCCCCGACAGTATCCTTAGAAAAGCAAAACTCCTTTATATTAATTATCCTAATAATCCAACCGGAGCAGTAGCTGATAAGGAATTTTTCAGCCATGTAGTAAATTTTGCAGCTAAAAACGGTATTATTGTGATGAATGATGCCGCCTATGGGGCTTTGACTTACGACGGATATAAACCCCTCAGCCTTTTTTCGGCAGAAGGTGCAATGGAAACAGGGCTGGAGATCCATTCTCTCTCAAAGGCATTTAACATGACCGGATGGAGAATTGGTTTTATATGTGGCAACAGTAAGGCAATAAAAGCTTATGCTACTGTTAAGGACAACACTGATTCAGGACAATTCAGGGCAATACAAAAAGCAGGAATAGAAGCTTTCCGTAATCCACAGATAACAGAAAAAACTATTGAGAAATATTCAAGAAGATTCGATCTGCTGGTAGCTGCCCTTAACGAAGCGGGATTCAACGCAAAAAAACCAAAAGGAACTTTCTATTGCTATGTTAAAGCTCCAAAAGGAACAGAAGATGGAAAAGAATTTAATACAGCTTCTGAGTTTTCTGAATTCCTTATCAAAGAATCATTGATATCCACTGTCCCATGGGATGATGCTGGAAAATATATCAGATTCTCTGTCACCTTCGAAGCAGACAGCCTTCAAAAAGAGAAAGAGGTTATTGAGGAAATGAAAAAAAGATTAACTAATCTTAAGCTCATTTTCTGAGCCCCTTTGATATCTGGTAAAACTCTGTCAAAAGATGGCTGAAATATCTGCTGTAATAATAACTTACAATGAGGAAGAATACATAAAACAATGTCTCACTTCGTTGCAGGGCATTGCCGACGAAATAGTGGTGGTCGATTCTTTTTCAACTGATTCCACAAAGAAAATATGTAATTCTTTCGGAGTACGATTCATAGAACATGAATTTGAAGGTTATGCCAAACAAAAAAATTACGCCACTTTACAGGCAAAACACAGATATGTATTATCACTTGATGCTGATGAAGCACTGAGTGACGATTTGAAAAAATCCATACTGGAAATAAAAAACAAGCCTGACTACGACGGATATGTTTTTAACCGGCGTAATAATTACTGCGGGAAATGGATGAGGTATACATATCTTGTCCCCGACAGGCATCTGAGATTATTCGATTCCACCAAAGGGAAGTGGAAAGGACCTGACCCACATGATAAATTTTTTCTTGAAAAGTCTTACAGAAGTAAAAAACTAAAAGGAGATCTTCTCCACTGGAATTACGAATCCTTCAATGAACACATGGACAGGATGAATCGTTATTCATCCATCAGTGCAAAAGAATATTACAATGCAGGCATTAAAGCTTCAATCTTTTCAGGAACCTGCCATATGATCTGGAAATTTCTCAGATCCTACTTCCTTGAAGGCGGATTTCTTAATGGCCATACAGGATATGTTTTTTCTGTTATCACTGCCTGGTCCTCATTTCTGAAGTATTCAAAACTCAGGGAAATGAATCTTAAGGATAAAAAGACTAATTTTACCGGAAATGATATTTGATACCGACATAGAAAATTCATCAGAAATTCTGAAGTCTGGCGGAGTGATCCTGTATCCTACAGACACCATCTGGGGAATAGGGTGTGATGCAACAATGGACAGTGCTGTTGAAAAAATCTATTCAATAAAAATGATGGACAGGGGAAGAAGTCTGATCATCCTTGTCAATGATATTGATATGCTTGAAGAATACGTGGAAGATGTCCCACAGGTAGCATATGACTTATTACGTATATCTGATACCCCCACAACAATAATTTATCCCGATGGCAGGAATCTTGCATCCGGGGTATGCAGTGAGGATGGATCTGTGGGAGTGAGGATCTGTCATGATAAATTCTGTGTAGAACTGATAAAACGTTTAGGCAAACCTCTAATATCCACTTCTGCTAATATAAGCGGAGAACCCTTCCCGGCAAACTTCAGTGAGATTGAAGAAGCTCTGCTGAAAAAGGTTGATTACGTTGTGAAATACCGACAGGAAGACCGGCGAAAAAATTTTCCTTCGCCGGTAATAAAAATCGACAAAAACGGAGCATTTAAAATAATCCGGATGTAATAAGGCTAATCAACTGACCTTAACCTTCCTGACCCCGAAGATCTTGAATCTATCCGTGGATTTCCGCTATAACTTATATTTCCGCTTCCGGATATTCTTGCAGTAAGAAAGCCTGTAACCCTGCAATGACAATCACCACTGCCTGACACACTGACTCTCAGATTATCAATTTCCACATCCCGTCCTGAATAAGTCCCTGAACCACTTATTGAGATTTCAGCCTTATCAACACTCCCTCTTCCTTCTATTACCATATCTCCTGAACCGGATATGCTGCAGTCCATTTCGTTCGCATACAGATTCCCTGTAACAATCCTTCCGCTACCACTCACGCTAAGATACAGATCATCAGTATGCTCTATATCATTAACAACTTCAGCTTTCCCTGAACCAGATACACTTAAGCCTTCCAGACCGGGCATAGTAATGTAAACATCAATATCACCGTAATTACCAAAGTTGAAAAACCTGTTCTCGTGACGGATAATAAGCTTATCTCCTGTCACTTCTGTGATAACACGCTCTAAATCATCTCTGGCACCTTCCAGCACTACACTGAAATCAGAACCTGTTCTGACAGTTAAGTGTCCAGATATTCCGAAACTTATCTCTGAGAAATTCCTGAGATCTCTTGTTTCTTTTGTCGCGGATACCTCCGGAGAACAATAAGCATTTACAGTTACTACGAAAAACAAAAAAATAGCCGGGAAAATAGTCTTTTTCATTATAATCTGGGTTTTGGTTTACGTGTTTTTTAAAAAGACGTACTTTATAATGAATTGTTGCAGATTTTTTCAAAATGTCAGTTAATTGACCTCTGCAAGACCATCCGGGATATCCATCCTGATTGTTTTTTTTACTTCATCCAGTGAAATAATCAGATCGGGATGGAAAGGGATAAGAATACTGGTGTTTTTTTCTGTAATGATATTCAGAAGCCGTTGTCCGGGATTTTCAATTATTTCCTTTACAGTTCCGGTAATTTTATTTTTCTTGTCATAAAAGCGGAAGCCCTGAAGGCTTGGAGTAATTTCTCTGGAATATATAGAGTATCTGTCTGTTTCCAGGAATACTTCACATCCTGTAAATTCTTTTACAGCATCCGATGAATCGTATCCTTCGAATTTTGCAATCAGTATATCAGCTCCGCTGTATTCATACCGTGATAATAAGAAAGGAACAGGTTTCCCTTCTATAAGAAGAAAAACCCAGTCCAGTTCCGGTAAATTATTCTTAAAAGTATTTTCAAGCCTTAATACTACTTCGCCTTCATGGCCATGGATCTTTTTTATTTTCCCCAGTAATATGTCAGCTTTATAAGCCATCCAATCACAGGCTCTGTGCTTCAGAAATTATTCCTGAGGCTTTTCTTCGTCTGTAGCAGGTGGAGCAGGCTCTTCTGCTACGGGGTTCTTTATATCTTCAGCAGACGGGGCTTGTTCTGTACTATCAGCCTCAGATATTGTTTCTTCAGCTACTGATTCTTCAGCCGGAGAATCAGGTTGAGCAGCAGCTTCTTCCTTTGCAGCAAGTTCTGCTTGTCTTTTGGCCAGTTTCTCAGCTCTTGCATCATTTATTTTTTTCTCTTCTGCCAGTCTTCTGACCACTTCATCTTCTTTAGATTTCTCCAGCCCGCTTTTCTTGGCTTCAATCTTTGTTTCATTCTGCTTCATCCACTCCTCAAAACGCCGGGTGGCCTCTGCATCATCAAAAGCACCTTTTTTAACTCCCTCAAGAAGATGCTTTTTTATGAGAACCCCTTTATAAGAAAGGATAGCCCTACATGTTTCTGAAGGTTTTGCGCCATTTTGCAGCCAACCCAGAGCCTTATCGAAATCCAGTTCGATTGTGGCCGGGTTAGTGAGCGGATTATATTTTCCGATCTTTTCAATATATCTGCCATCCCGTGGCGACCTGCTATCTGCTACCACAATGTGGTAATAGGCCAGCTTTTTGCGACCTTTCCTAGCTAATCTGATTCTAACTGCCATTAATTTTTAACGCTTTTATTTAACCTGTTTAAAATTGTGGGTGCAAAGATAATAGTAAATCTTTACCGGACAAATGACTGACATTAAAATTATAAGGCAATTTTGAGTATTTTTGTCTGCTATCTACTCATTTATTAAGTATTTTACTCATGCCTCCATTCACGCATTTACACGTTCATACACAATATTCTATATTAGACGGAGCCGCCAATATACAATCACTTGTTGAAAAGGCCAGATCACTGGGCATGGAAGCCCTTGCAATTACCGATCATGGTAATATGTTTGGAGTTAAGGAGTTCCATAACACTGCCACAAAAAAAGGACTCCTGCCTGTCATTGGATGTGAAGTATATGTAGCAAAGAGATCCATAAAGGATGTCTCAGGGAAAGAAGATCGTTCGGGTGACCACCTGATACTGCTTGCTAAAAACCTGAAAGGCTACAAAAATCTCATTAAACTTGTCTCAACATCCTGGACAAAAGGTTTTTACTACAAACCAAGAGTGGATAAAGAACTTCTCAAAACATACAGTGAAGGGCTTATTGCTTCCTCAGCCTGTCTCGCCGGCGAGATACAGGACGAGATACTCCACGGCACAGCCGCGTCTGCCGAAAAAGCCCTGCAGAGTTACCTTGATATCTTTGGAGAAGATTTTTACCTTGAGATACAGCGACATGAGACCTATGATCCCGGAGCTGACATGACTATCTTCCCTCAACAACAGAAAGTGATAGAAGAATTTAGAAAACTATCTGCAAAATTCAATGTAAAGATAATAGCTACCAACGATGTGCATTTCATAAATGCTGAAGATGCAGAGGCACACGACAGGCTGATATGTATAAATACTGCAAAAGATATTGATGATCCGGACAGGATGAGGTACTCCAAACAGGAATATCTCAAAACTGAAGAAGAAATGAGAGAAATCTTCAGTGATATCCCTGAAGCTATTGATAATATTGCAGAAGTTATCAGTAAAATAGAAAAATATAAGCTGGATCATGCTCCTGTTATGCCAGAATATGAACTGCCTGAAGGATTCACTGATAAAGATGAATATCTTAAACACCTCACTTACCAGGGGGCAGAAGAAAGATGGGGAACTCTTACCTCTGAGTATACCGAAAGGATCGATTTTGAGCTCAGGACAATTGCTAAAATGGGTTTCCCCGGTTATTTCCTTATTGTTCAGGACTTTCTAAAGGCAGCACGGGAAATGGGAGTATCGGTCGGCCCGGGCAGAGGATCTGCTGCCGGGTCAGCTGTTGCCTATTGCCTAAGGATAACAGACATAGATCCAATTAAATATGGACTGTTATTTGAACGTTTTTTGAATGTAGACAGGATATCCATGCCCGATATAGATATTGATTTTGATGAAGACGGGAGAGAATCTGTATTGAAATATGTAGTGGACAAATACGGCCATGATAAAGTCGCTCATATTATTACTTTCGGATCAATGGCTGCAAAAATGGCGATAAGAGATGTAGCACGTGTACAAAAATTACCACTTCCTGATGCTGACCGCCTGGCGAAACTCGTCCCCGACAGACCCGGCATCACTCTTTCCCGCGCTTATGCTGAAGTCCCCGAACTGGCAAGAGAAAAAGAATCTTCGAACAAACTAATAGCACAAACACTTAAATACGCAGAAGTCCTTGAAGGTTCAGTACGTCAGACAGGAGTACATGCATGCGGAATAATTATAGGAAAAGATTCCCTTGATAATTATATCCCCGTCTGCACTGCAAAAGACACTGATTTATATGTTACACAGTACGATGGCAGCCATGTGGAATCCGTTGGCCTTCTCAAAATGGATTTCCTTGGACTTAAGACACTTTCAATAATAAGAGATGCTATATCCAATATAAAGAAATATAAGAATGTCGATATTGATATAGAAACCATTCCTCTCAACGATGAAAAGACTTATACTCTTTTCAGCAATGGCGATACAACCGGTATCTTCCAGTTCGAATCATCAGGCATGAAAAGATATCTCAGAGAACTGAAGCCAAATCGCTTCGAAGACCTGATTGCCATGAATGCCCTTTACAGACCGGGCCCGATGGAATATATTCCTAAATTTATCAGGAGGAAACATGGCAGTGAAAAGATCGATTATACCCTTCCCGTGATGGAAAAATACCTGAACGATTCCTATGGTATAACAGTTTATCAGGAGCAGGTGATGCTCCTTTCACAGGAACTGGCAGGTTTTACAAAGGGAGAAGCTGATTCGCTCCGCAAATCGATGGGTAAAAAGAAAAAATCCATCATGGACGAAATGAAGATCAAATTCATTGAAGGCTGTACGAAAAACGGGTACGATGAAACTATAATACATAAAATATGGTCCGACTGGGAAGCCTTTGCACAATATGCATTCAATAAATCTCACTCTACCTGCTATGCTCTGGTAGCATATCAGACCGGTTACCTTAAAGCACATTATCCTGCTGAGTTTATGGCTGCTGTACTGAGCCGTAATATCAGCGACCTGAAAAAAATAACCGTTTTAATGGACGAGATTCGACGTATGGGTATGGAGGTCCTTGGTCCTGACGTTAATGAAAGTGACCTTAAATTCACTGTAAATAAAGACGGGAATATACGCTTTGGCCTCAATGCAATAAAAGGAGTAGGAGAAAATGCTGTTCTCCAACTCATAGAAGAAAGGGAAGCAAATGGTCCTTACACAAACATATACGACCTTGTGGAGCGAGTAAACCTGAATGCCCTGAACAAGAAAAACCTCGAAGCAATGGCTGTGGCAGGAGCACTCGACTGTTTCTCCAATACAACAAGAGCACAGTATTTTGCACTCGACACAAAAGGATCAAGCTTTATTGAAAGTCTGATCCGTTATGGGAATAATGCAAAAACCATAAAACAGTCCTCGCAAAATACTCTCTTTGGCGATTCAGAAACAGGCTTTGAACTATTTAAACCGGAACCTTCACCCTGCCAGGAATGGCCAAAACTTGAAAAACTGAACAGGGAAAAAGAAGTTATAGGTATTTACCTTTCATCACACCCCCTCGACGACTTCAGGCTCGAAATGGATGTCTTTACCACTGCAACACTGGCTAATCTACAGAACCTGAGAGACTACCTCAACAGAGAGGTTATAGTGGCAGGAATGGTTACAGAAACCCGTAACGGTATAAGTAAAAACGGCAAACCATACGGTTCATTCACCCTTCAGGACTATACCGATTCATTCAGATTCATTATGTTCGATAAAGATTATATAGACAACAGTAAATTCTGTACTACAGGCTATTACCTCCTGGTAAGAGGAAAAGTACAAAAAAGAAGATACAGAGAGGATGAACTGGAATTCAGTATCAAAAAAATCAATCTGCTGTCAAGCGTAAAAGATGAACTGATAAATAGTGTGACACTTAAAATAAACCCTGATAATATAAATCTGCAGCTAATAGACGAACTGAGGGATATGATCAATGAAAACAAGGGAAGCAGCGAACTGAAATTTATGTTTATTGACCATGATGAAAAAATTTCTCTTCCAATGTTTTCCAGAACAATCAGAATCAGACTCAATAACGATTTTATTTCTTATCTCGACGATCATCCTTCTATCGAATATAAAGTTAATTAACTATATTTATGCCCTTAATTTTTAATGATTCCCTAATACTTTTTTATTATGGCACTGGAGGTAAATGATAGTAATTTTGAAGAAGTTGTTGTTCAATCTGACAAGCCCGTTGTAGTTGATTTCTGGGCAGAATGGTGCGGGCCCTGCAGAATGATAGCTTCATCTATTGAGGAAATGTCTGCGGAATATTCCGAAAAAGCTGTTATTACCAAATGCGATGTTGATAACAATCCTCAGGTTGCAATGAAATACAGCATCAGAAATATTCCTACTGTTCTGTTTTTCAAAGATGGTAAAATAGCTGACAAACAGGTTGGAGCAGTCCCAAAATCAAGCCTTGTTGAAAAACTCAACGCCCTGCTGTAATCATATCTCCTCTGCCTTCTTTCTTAACCCGGCATGCTCTTTATTAATCTGGAAGAAATGATTATCCTGTTAATATAATTATGACAGTCTGTATTTTCGCAGCATCAAGCACAAAAGTCGATAGTCAGTACGCCGAAGCAGCTTCACTGCTGGGATACTTACTTGCCGGGGCTGATATTGATGTGGTCTTTGGCGGAGGAGGAATAGGTCTTATGGGTAAAATCGCTGATTCGGTAATTGCCGGTGGAGGAAAAATTACCGGAATTATACCTCTATTCATGAAAAATGAAGGATGGGGGCATCCCGGTATTCAAAATATGATTGTCACAAAGGATATGAGCCAAAGGAAAAAAAAGATGCTTGAGATGTCCGATGCCGTTATTGCTCTTCCCGGCGGAATGGGAACACTCGAAGAACTGACAGAAGCTATAACCTTAAAACAATTGGGTCTTTTTCACGGACCAATTATTATACTGAATACACTGGGCTTCTACTCCTCTCTTTTGGAATTCATTGATTCTATGATCACTCATAACTTCCTCAGACTTGAACATAAAGGAATATGGGAGGTCGCTGATACTCCCGGGGAAGTAATCAATATTTTGGGCAACGACGTAAAACTGTGTACGGAATGGCGTAAAATAGCAAAAATATAACAATCTTATCCTACCCCCCTAACTGCCTTTTCTGATAATTACCAATACCTGTAAATAAAAATACTTCCTTACTCCTTCCTGAAAATAATATCATGTTAAGCCTTGTTTTCAATAATCTTAAGTATACTGTTGCTGTATATCTTTTCCGAAATTGTCAGTCCCTTAATGTAAGGGGCTTTTACACCTTCATGAAATGATTCTTTTCCGTAAAAAATCCTTGCTTCATCCCATAAACCCGTTGAAATAAAATGATTGAGCACTTGTGCTCCCCCTTCAACAATTAATGACTGTATCCCTTCACTGAAAAGGAAGGCTGCTATCTGACGTGAAGAATCCTGTTCCCTGTTTAGTATAATTATTTCTGTTCCCCGTATTTGTAATTTATCATTGTGGGTGAACACTATATTCCTGCCGGGAATATTGAATAATGCAGATCCTGTATCAACTAAACCTGAACTGCTTAATACCAGCCTTAAGGGATCCTCCCCTGCCCATGCCCTAATATTAAGACGGGGATCATCAGCACTGAGAGTCTTTGCACCTATAAGAATTGACTGTTCATCTGCCCGCCATTTATGTACCAGCACTCTTTCTGCCTCTCCGCTAATCCAGTAAGGTCTTTTTCTGGAAGTATCATCCCTCCTGAAATCAATAAAGCCATCAGCACTCTCTGCCCATTTAAGAATTATATATGGCCTTTTCTTCTCATGAAAAGTAAAAAACCTCCGGTTTATCCACCTCGACTCCTTCTCAAGAACACCTGTAATTACCTCAACACCTGCTTCAGCAAGAGTCCGTATTCCATTTCCAGATACCTTTTCACTGGTATCTGTTGTCCCGATTATTACTTTCTTTATACCACTCCTAATTATGAGATCCGTACACGGAGGGGTACGTCCGAAATGAGAACAAGGCTCCAGATTCACATACAAAACCGATGAAAGGGGAATGTCACTGCCGCCGGCAGATCTTACTGCACATACTTCTGCATGAGGACCTCCTGCTTTTAAATGGTAGCCCTCCCCTATAATCCTTCCCTGATGAACAATAACTGATCCTACCAGAGGATTAGGGTATGTAAGGCCTTCAGCCCGGCCTGCCAGATCAAGACAACGTCGCATGAATTTTATTTCTTCATCTGCTGCCATATATTCTGAAAGTACTAATTTTGAATTATGGCCATCAAGATACAAACAATAAAAGATATTAAACTCTGCCTTATTAATGAACTTTCAGATATCTATCCGGAACCTGAAATAAGAGCATTTGAAAATATAATCATCAAAACCGTTTTAAAATACCCCCGCCTCCATGCTCTGGCATTCCCTGAAACAAAAATCACCAGGAAAAAAGCCCGCGAAATTATCATGATATGCCAGGAACTGAAAAAAGAAAAACCTATACAATATATCCTTGGTGAGACAAGCTTCTATAACCTGACAATAAAGGTGGACAGTAATACACTCATTCCACGGCCTGAGACAGAAGAAATGACCGACCTCATAATAAAGGAAAACAAAAGCTTCTCAGGATACATCCTTGATGCAGGAACAGGTAGCGGCTGTATTGCCATTGCACTCGCTGTTAACCTTCCAGGATCAACAGTCACAGGCTTTGATATTTCCGATGCTGCAATTACTCTTGCAGAAGAAAATGCACGGCTGAACAAAGCTGCTGTCAGATTTTTTACAGCTGATATGCTGTATCCCGACCTGTCTCTGTTCACCAAAACAGACATCATTGTAAGCAACCCACCCTATGTAACACAATCGGAAAAAAAATTACTGGCCCGAAATATTCTTAATTATGAACCTTATCATGCCCTTTTTGTTCCAGACAACGATCCCCTGAAATTTTACAGGGCAATAATAAATCTTGCCTGTAAAATTCTGAATAAACAGGGTAAACTATATTTCGAAATAAACGAATCAATGGGAAAACTGCTGTCAGATTTACTTATCAGATCAAAATACAGGGAAGTAAGGGTAATAAACGACCTTAACGGGAAAGCCCGGATCATTAAAGCAATAAAAAATGACTGAAGAAAACACAATTTTCAAAAGTTCTCTGAATAAAGCCATGCATTTGTGTTCACGGCGTGAGTACTGTATATCAGATATAAAAAACAAACTGCAAACATGGGGCATTAATGAATCCGAATCCGATAAAATAATTTCTGTCCTTAAAAAAGAAAATTTTATAAATGAAATGCGTTATTCTGAAGCCTATGTGAAAGATAAATACAATCAGAATAAATGGGGAAAAATAAAAATCAAGTCCCGCCTGAAGATGAAATCCATTCCCTCTGATCTGATAGAAAAAGCACTGGAGTATATAAATGAAGATACATATATACAACGCCTTAGGGATATTCTGGCTGAACGTAAAAAAAACATTAAGGCAAAAAACCGCTACGAGATGAAGGGGAAACTTTACCGCTACGGCATGTCAAAAGGGTTTGAAAGCAGTCTGCTGACTGATATACTGGATGATATTGTATGACAGTAAGCTTATAACCATTTAAATATGTGAATAATAAAAGGCATAAAAGTAATAAGAAATAACAAGGAAGAGCCGGAGATATCAGTAATTATCAATTGTTTCCGGGAATCCGGGTAATTCAGGTAATAACGCGAAAAAAATATTCTGAGTAATAACTGTGATACAAAAAAAATAAAAACTTTCATTCCATTTTCATTCCAGGTATATGCTTCGTCTATTCTACCACGTAATATGAGTGACAAGCTATGTGACAGGCCACATGATGGACATGGCATTCCTGTGATCTTTTCATGAATACAAACGACAGGATAATCATTTCTGTCAGGAGAAAAAACCAAAGAATAGAGTAGAATCATCAAAATAACACTTGCGAATACAAGGTTTCCCAACAGATAAGGATCATCCTTTAATGAGAACCGGAATCTGACAGCCGGACAATTAGTTTGTATTGAGTGTATCATCGGGTTCATTTAGTCCTTCTTCAAGTTCTTCCAGAGTTTTTACTTTGTCATTTTTGTTCTGGTCAACATTTATTTCCACTACCTCATCTCCATTTTCAACTTTTATCGATACAGAAGCGTCTTCTATCTCTTCAACAACGTTTTTCTGAACATCCCTTACAATCTCCTCTATCTGATCAGGGAATTTATCAGCAAATTTTCCAATTACCATGTATTGTGAAAGCGACATTATTGAAGCTACGATGGCAATAACGAGACCTGCAATTGCAACTCCCCGGGGGGAATCAGCTCTGTTAGCCTGCGATAATCCGACTGACGCAAGCACTATTGCTATGATACCGGGTATAATAGCTACCAAGCCTATACAGGGAATAACGGCAATAACGAATGTTATGATTGCTGTTATCAGGGCAGCTACACCCAGTGTTTGTCCGGAATTTTTGTTTACTTCTTCCATTTTTCTGATAGTATTATGTTAATCTTTTCTTTACCGGGGTATTAAAACTCATCCTGTTCTAAAGACGTTTAAGTATTTTCAATGATGCATGTTAAATTAATATTCTTTTTTCAAAAAAATACAATAAACAGTCTTCTATATCCCTGAATAAATCCCTGTTTTATTGATGATCAGTTAAAAGCAGTTCCATAATTTGCCGGGCTGCTTTTGATACCGGAGTACCCGGACCAAATATTGCTGATACTCCTTTATTATAAAGGAATCTATAATCTTTATGAGGTATTACTCCTCCGGCAACAATCATAATATCTTCCCTGCCAAGGCTTTTCAATTCTTCAATCACCTGAGGGATAAGTGTCTTATGAGCTCCTGCAAGGCTTGATATACCAAGTACATGGACATCATTTTCAGTTGCTTGTCTGGCCGCTTCGGCTGGTGTCTGAAAAAGGGGCCCGATATCTACATCAAAACCCATATCAGCATAAGCTGTTGAAACAACTTTAGCTCCCCTGTCATGGCCATCCTGACCGATTTTTGCTACCAATATTCTTGGCTGTCGTCCTTCCTGTCGGGCGAATCTGTCTACAAGCTCTTTTGCTTCTTCAAAATCCCTGTCCATTCTGTATTCCGATGAATAAACTCCTGATGTATAATGTGTCACAGTATTATACCTCCCTGTTATTTTTTCACATGCATAAGTTATCTCACCAAGGCTTGCCCTGTGTAAAGCAGCTTCTACAGCCAGTTCCAGCAGATTCCCTTTACCTGTCAGGGCACATTCAGTAAGGGCATTCAGGGATGCCTGACATAAGCCTTCATCTCTTCCTTCCCTTAATTTCTTCAGTCTTTTGAGCTGGGCTTCCCTTACACTGTTATTGTCAACTTCAAGTGTATCAAAAGGTTCTGTTCCGGAAGCCTTGTATTTATTCAGACCTGTGATGACCTGTAATCCCGAATCAATTCTTGCCTGTGTCCTTGCAGCTGCTTCTTCTATCCGTATCTTTGGAAGACCTGATTCAATAGCTTTGGCCATTCCGCCAAGATTTTCAATCTCAGTAATATGATCCCATGCCTTATTAATTAGTTCGTGAGTAAGAGATTCAACATAATAAGAACCGGCCCAGGGATCTATTGCACGACATATATTTGTCTCTCTCTGAAGCCATATCTGAGTATTCCTTGCAATGGCTGCAGAAAAATCTGAAGGAAGGGCTATAGCCTCATCAAGAGCATTTGTATGCAGACTCTGGGTATGGCCGAAAATAGCAGCCATTGCTTCGATACAAGTCCGCCCCACATTATTATAAGGATCCTGTTCGGTAAGGCTCCACCCGGATGTCTGACAATGAGCTCTTAAAGCCATTGATTTAGGATTTTTAGGATTGAAATCTTTCACTATTCTGGCCCATAGCAAACGGGCAGCCCGCAGCTTAGCTATCTCCATAAAATGATCCATCCCTACTGCCCAGAAAAAAGAGATCCTTGGAGCAAACTGATCCGGATCCAGACCTGCATGGATACCTGCCCTAAGATATTCAAGCCCGTTGGCAAGGGTATAAGCCAGCTCAAGATCACATGTTGCACCTGCTTCCTGCATGTGATAACCGGAAATACTAATAGGATTGAATCCGGGCATCTTCTGAGAAGTATAAACCAATATATCAGATACAATTTTCATGGAGAATTCCGGTGGATAAATATGAGTGTTCCTTACCATGAATTCCTTCAGGATATCATTCTGTATCGTTCCCGACAGATCTTCAGGTTTTACTCCCTGCTCTATTGCCGTAACAATATAAAAAGCCATTATGGGCAGTACTGCCCCGTTCATGGTCATGGATACAGATATCTTATCCAGAGGTATCTGATCAAACAGGATTTTCATATCAAGAACAGAATCAACTGCGACTCCTGCCTTCCCAACATCTCCAGCTACCCTTTCGTGATCTGAGTCATACCCACGGTGTGTCGGCAGATCGAAAGCTACTGATAAACCCTTCTGCCCTGCAGCCAGATTACGGCGGTAAAAAGCATTGGACTCTTCGGCTGTTGAGTAGCCTGCATACTGACGTATAGTCCAGGGTCTTATTACATACATTGAAGAATATGGTCCACCAGAAAAAGGAGGGATACCCGCAACATAGTCAAGATGCTCAAAATCCTTTATGTCGTCTCTTGTATAAACATTTTTTACAGTAATACCTTCTGCCGTTATTCTGGCTGTGTTACTGAGACTGTTCTTATCCCTGTCATTACTACCTTTCGGTTTCTGAGGATAAAAGGCGCTAATGTCATCAGATGTATAATGAGGTCCTGAAAGCTTATTGCCTGCACTAATTGTTTCAGCAATAACTCCATCAGCCAGGGGGGGAAAGACAAATTCTCTTCCCGAGGGACCTTCCTGCCACCCCGAACCGGATTCTTTTATTCTTTTTTGTATGTACCCTCTTTTGAGGGATTCAAAAAAGCCCCCTTCCCCTTGAATTTCAAGAAACAATTTCCATGCATTTTCCGCCAACAGTTGTGTCAGCATTTCAATATAATATGAACCAGCTGACGGATCTGCCACAGTCCCGAAAAACGATTCCTCTTTCAGCAGTAACTGCTGGTTACGAGCTATTCTTTCAGAGAAACTGTCAGTGCTGCCGGTAACAATATTGAAAGGCTCAACCGTCAGGGAATCAGCGGCGCCCAGAATAGCTGCCATGGCTTCTTCCTGTGTGCGGACAATATTCAGATGTATATCATCTTTGCCCATTTTATGCCTGTCAGTAACACAATGGATTTCCATTGCAGCAGACCGTTGATCCGAAATTTCAAATTTTCCTGTGACAGCCGACCACAATAAGCGGGCTGCCCTCAGTTTTGCTATTTCCGGAAAATAGTCCGGACCCGTCCCAAATGAAAACCTCATTTTTGAAGCAGCCTGATCAGGTGAAATATTCCTTTCAGTAAGCCTGAGCATATATTCCATTCCCATTGAAATGGCAAAAGCCAGCTGCATAACAATATTGATCCCGGTATTACAAAAAACAGATGCATCAATATGAACTGCCCTGAAACGAGGAAGATCTGACAACATCCCTGCGATAACAGCCAGGTAATCAAATCCATCGTTTACCGGGATACACAGTGAGCCATTTAACATCAAACGGCCGAGAGGATCGGTCTCAACAGCTCCGGAGACATTCCGTATATCTACTTCTGCTTTTGCCAGATATTTCTTAAAACAGCTTATTATCTCCTGAGCTTTCCCGTTGGAAAAAAAGTTTATCTCAACCTGCTCCGGATTAATATTTTTAAGAAGGGCCTCCATTGCCTCCGGAGAAAGTGAATCCGGATAAAGTATAATAAAACCCAGCGAATCAACGCCACCCCTGAGTAGCTCAAGAGCCTTCCCATTGGCCTCTGCATAATCTGTAACAATTACATTCTGCCTTATGAGCCATTTATTAACGTTTTTTTTACCTCTCACATAAGGAAATTCTCCCGGAAGAGAATCCAAAAACTTAATTTTTTCAATATCCTCTTTTCTGTAGAAAGGCATTAAATCGATTCCATCCGGAGTCTTCCACACCATCTTATCATAAAAGTCTGCCCCCTTCAAATCTTCAGTAATCTTTTTGATCCATTCTTCTTTAGTCACCGGAGGGAACTTTTCAAATAATTTATTCTTATTTGTCATTCTGCAGAAAGTTGATAATTATATGTTCCCGGTTTTTATTTTCCACCAAACTCCATCAGGAAAGATTTTATAAAATCATTCAGATCACCATCGAGAACAGCATTCACATTACCGGTTTCATATCCCGTGCGGAGATCCTTAACCATTTTATAAGGATGCAGCACGTAAGATCTTATTTGGGAACCCCATTCAATTTTTTTCTTCTGACCTTCGATTTTTTCCTTTTCCTCCATCCTTTTGCGTAACTCAATATCATACAACTGCGACCGGAGTATCCTCATAGCGTTTTCCTTATTATTGATCTGTGATCTGGTCTCCTGGTTTTCTACAACTATCCCGGTAGGATGATGCCGGAGCCGTACAGCTGTTTCAACTTTATTGACATTTTGTCCTCCTGCTCCGCTTGAGCGGTATGTTTCCCATGTAATATCAGCCGGATTGATCTCTATTTCAATATTATCATCCACAAGAGGTGTAATGAAAACAGAGGCAAATGTAGTCTGGCGTTTCCCCTGAGCATTGAAAGGAGAAATTCTCACGAGCCGGTGTACTCCATTTTCGCTTTTCAGATAACCATATGCCTGTTCTCCTTCTATTTCAATAGTAGCCGATTTGATACCCACTTCATCGCCGGGAAGAAAATCAAGCTGCCGGGTCCTGTAATCATTCCTTTCTGCCCAGCGCAGATACATCCTCAGAAGCATAGCAGCCCAGTCGTTGCTTTCTGTACCCCCTGCCCCGGAATTGATCTTTAAAATAGCCCCCAGCTGGTCCTCCTCATTACGAAGCATATTACGTACTTCCAGATCTTCTATCAAAGAAAGACACTTATTGTAATGTGACTCCAGATCATCCTCCGAAGCCTCTCCCTCCCTGAAAAAATCATTTATGACAATGAGATCTTCTACAGCAGTATTGACTTTTTCAAAACTGCCTGTCCAGCTCTTGAGAAGAGAAATATTTCTCAGGAGCTCTTCTGCCTTCTTCGGATCATCCCAGAAACCGGGTTGTTGAGTTATTATCTCCTTCTCTTTGACAAGATCAGATTTACCTTCGATGTCAAAGATACCTCCTTAACGCATCACGTCGTTCAATAAGCTCTTTGAGCTGTTCATTCGTTAACATAACTTAATGGTTTTATAATAAAATATTGCCAAATTTACTCATTTCTCAGTTAATCCCTTAATTGAGCGGGAAGATAACTTTTGGCATCAGATAAACAAACAGCCTGCCGCACCCGCCCTGAATATTATACCAGGTATCTACCTTTACTGTCTCACAAAGGAAAACCTGCTACATGATACCAACAATGCAGAGAAAATTTACTGTCGACAATTTTATATCTTTATCACATCAATAATACGGAGAGAATGTTAAGATCTTACCTTTTCCATAACCTTACAGAAGCAGGTTGCGATGAGGCAGGAAGAGGTTGCCTGGCAGGTCCGGTAACAGCTGCAGCAGTTATCCTCCCAAAAAATTTCAGACATCCCGTTCTGAACGATTCAAAAAAAATGACACCCGGGCAGAGAGAAATGATGAAGGATGTCATAATAAAATCGGCTCTGGCCTGGAACGTAGCTTTCATTGACAACCGCGAAATTGATGAACTAAATATTCTGAGAGCATCTGTGAAAGCTATGCACCTGGCTGTTGAAGGACTGAAAAAAAAACCTGAGTTCCTCCTTATCGACGGTAATTTTTTCTTTCCGTATAAGGATATCCCACATAAAACAATAATTAAGGGCGACGGACTTTATTATTCCATAGCTGCCGCATCTGTACTGGCAAAAGTTTTCCGCGATCAGTATATGACAGAAATACATAAAGATCATCCTGAGTATGGATGGGATAAGAATAAAGGTTATCCTACATCATCACACAGAAACGCCATTATGCAAAACGGACTAAGCCCCTATCACCGTAAATCATTTTCCCTGTTCAATACTCAACTGCGTCTCTTATTTTGAATCATTAAAAAAGATTACCTATCTATTCTTCTGCATCTTTTTTCCTCTTAAAATGAGTATCTTTACAGCCCTGAAAAATAAACAAAACTATCACATACTTTACCCATGATCAGGAGACGCATACAAGAAAATAAATATTTTATCCTTGTGAGTTCTCCGGATAAACCGGGCGAAGCTATGTGACCTTTGAAATTAAAAATTTATACAAATGAAAAAGATACTGACTATTCTTGTGCTATTTACTTTCCTCTTCAGCTGGAGAGCAAAAGCTGATGAAGGAATGTGGATGCTGCCCCTTATTGAAAAACTGAATATCGGCAAGATGACAGAAATGGGGCTGAAACTTACTGCTGAAGATATTTACAGCCTCAATCAGACAAGTGTTAAAGATGCTATTGTGTCAATTCCCGGATGTACAGGCGAAATAGTATCATCCCAGGGTCTGCTCATGACCAACCATCATTGCGGTTATGGATCGATACAATCGCATAGCACTGTTGAACACGATTACCTGACAGACGGCTTCTGGGCTATGACGAAAGAAGAAGAACTGCCATGCAGCGGTATGTATGCCAATTTCCTTGTCAGAATAGAAGATGTGACAAAACAGGTGATGGCTGAGATAAAAGACGATATGAGCGAATCTGAAAGAACATCAGCTATTAACGAAGCAAGGAGAAAGATTGAAAAGAATGCCACTTCCGGTAATAATTACAGAGTTTCAGTATCTTCATTCTTTGGCGGTAATTACTATTACCTGCTCGTTTATGAGAGATATAACGATGTCAGGCTGGTTGGAGCACCTCCTTCATCAATAGGAAAATACGGGAACGATACCGATAACTGGGAATGGCCCAGACATACAGGCGATTTCAGTATTTTCCGTGTTTATTCCGGACCTGACGGGAAACCTGCATCATATTCAGAAGACAACATACCCCTGCAGGCTAAAAACTGGCTGCGTGTATCTCTTCAGGAAAGAAATATCGGGGATTTCACAATGACATTCGGATACCCCGGAAGAACACAGAGATACTATACATCATACGAGGTGAATGAATTGATGACCATCACAAATCCTAACAGGGTTAAGATAAGAGGCATAAAACAGGATATCTGGAAGAATGATATGCTTAAAGATCGAAAGATAAACATACAATATGCATCAAAATACTCCAGCTCATCCAACTACTGGAAATATTCCATCGGGATGAATACCCAGCTTGAAAGACTTGATGTAATTGCAGAAAAACAGTCCATTGAAGAACAATTTAACAGTTGGATACGGTCTGATGAAGCTAAAAGAGAAAAATACGGTCAGGCTGTCAATCTGATAAAAAGAGCTATCGAAGGAAGAGCCGAATATCTTAATGCCCAACAATATCTGAGTGAATGCATACAGGGCTTTGAGCTGCTTGGTTTCAACTCATTCGGATCTCTTCTCCTCACTGTCCTTAAATCGGATGATGAAAAATATGTTGCACAGACTATTAGCCGTACTCTTGGAACCCTTGGAGAGATATACAAGGACTACAGTCCCGCCACCGACAGAAAATCAGCAAAAGCCATGCTCAGGTTATACAGGGATGATGTACCTGAAAAATTCCATCCTGATTTTTATGCAAAGATTGTTGACAGGAAATATAAGGGCGATATTGATAAGTTTGTTGATGACATATTCGACGAGTCATTATTTGCCAATGAAGATAAACTGAGAACATTCCTGGAGAAACCCTCCGTTAAAACCCTTGAGAATGATCCTGTTGCAGAAATTGCTGCTTCAATAAACAAGATGATCGATTTTGTTTCTTCAGAGATCAGCAGGTTCGATGAAGATCTCAATAAAGGGAGAAGGCTGTGGATAGCGGCATTAATGGAAATGTCGCCGGAAAAAACATTCTATCCTGATGCAAATTCCACAATGCGACTCTCTTATGGATCTGTACAGGATTATGATCCACGTGATGCTGTCACTTATAAACACTATACAACCATTGAAGGAGTTCTGGAAAAGTATAAACCGGGAGATTATGAATTTGACCTTCCGGAAAGATTTATTGATCTTGCACAAAGAAAAGAGTTCGGGAGATATGCTTCATCAGAGGGCTATATGCCTGTTTGTTTTCTTACAACAAATGATATTACCGGAGGTAATTCCGGCAGTCCGGTACTGAACGGTAAAGGAGAATTGATAGGACTGGCATTTGACGGCAACTGGGAAGCAATGAGCGGAGATGTTGCCTATGAACCTACTGTCCAGAGAACCATAGCTGTTGATATAAGATATGTCCTGTGGATAATCGATATCTATTCAGGAGCCGGACATCTGATTGATGAAATGACAATAACAAAATAACAAACTGCGATCTGGCTTAGGCTGCTTTTACCAAAATACTGCAGACAGTAAATATTGTTTTTAGTTAACTTTGCATCAAATATATCTGAATATGCACCTGAATTTTCTGGAAATACTGGCAGCATTTATGGTTCTTTTTGCAATAATTGATATTCCGGGATCAATCCCTATAATCATTGATATCAAATCAAAGGGAGTAATAATCCGTCCAGCAAGGGTTACACTTGTCTCACTGTCTATTCTTCTGGCTTTCCTCCTGATAGGAAGCCCCCTGCTGGGTGTCTTCGGTATCGATGTCTCCTCTTTTGCCATCGCCGGTTCCTTTATCATCTTCCTCATAGCTATGGAGATGATACTTGGTATCGAGCTTTTTAAACAGGATGCCTATGGAAGTGGTGCAATATTCCCAATAGCTTTTCCCCTTATAGCAGGAGCAGGATCAATAACAACCATCCTGTCCATCAAGGCTGAATATGAAACCATAAATATCCTCATAGCTCTGTTGATAAATATGTCAATAGTATACCTGGCTCTGCGTATGACTTCTGTTTTCGAAAAAATACTTGGACAGGGAGGAGTACAGATACTTAGAAAAATATTCGGAGTCATCCTCCTCTCTATTGCTATAAAACTGTTTTTAACCAATACCGGTATCATTCTTCCCAATGCCGGATAACATCACCATATACACCGACGGTGCTTCCCGGGGCAATCCCGGGCCGGGAGGCTATGGAGTAGTTCTTAAATGTGGCCGGCACAGACTCGAGAAATCAGAAGGATACAGACTGACCACAAATAACAGAATGGAACTGCTGGCTGTCATAACCGGACTGGAAGCTTTGAAAAAAACCGGAAGCAATGTGACAATTTACACCGATTCTAAATATGTTGCAGACGCCGTATCAAAAGGATGGGTCTTTGAATGGGAAAAAAAAGGATTCAGGAAAAAAAAGAATCCCGACTTGTGGGTCCGCTTCCTGAAGACTTACAGAAAACATAATGTATCATTCGTATGGATAAAAGGACATGCCGGGAATACTGAAAATGAAGTGTGTGATAAACTGGCAGTAGAAGCATCTCAGAAAAAGGATCTCCTTAACGACACAGGTTTTGAATCCGGAGATGATGAAAATGAACTATTTAACAACTAAAAGATGAGAGGACAGGCTGAGTTGTATGATCTTCTTAATAAGCTGGATATAAAGTTTGAATATTATGAACATCCTCCTCTTGCTACTATTGATGATGCTCTGGCATACTGGGACAACATTGACTCAGGGAAATGTAAGAACATCTTTTTCAGAAATCATAAAGGGAACCGTCATTACCTTGTAATCTTGGAACACCTGAGCCAGTTGAATATACACGATCTGGAAAAACGCTTGAAGCAGGGCAAACTTAGTTTTTCCTCTGATAAAAGACTGAAAAAATATCTTGGTCTGGAACCGGGTTCAGTCTCTCCCTTCGGTCTGATAAACGATACAGAAAAGCATGTTCATCTTTTTATCGATGAGAAACTGATGGATTATCAAAAACTTGCTTTCCATCCGAACATAAACACGGCCACTCTTGTTATAAGCCAAACCGGCTTTTTGAGTTTTCTGGAATACACGGGAAATAGCTTTGAAATCTTAAAACTATACGGATAAAAAAATGCGCTGTTCAATGAACAGCGCATAACGATTATTTATAAATTTAAACTAATTCCGGGAATTAGAATTTTCTTTTACCGTGATCTTTATAAGCAGGCTGGATCCATTTCTCCATTGGTTCAAACTTGCTCAGAGATGCCCAGCGGATACCTCTCTTGGTAATCTCCAGTGCTTCCGGAACATTGAAATCAGCAGCAACATGACCCAGAGAAGAATAGAAAACTCTTCCTTTGCCATAAGCTTTCTTCCATACTACAGGTACTATACAACCTCCTATCCAGTCAGCATTTTCATCAGAGAAAGTAGTAGTGGCAAGAACTTTCGAATTTGGATCAACATGCATAAAATACTGTTCCGATTTCATTGCAAAATCATTAAGCCCTTTTGTTACTTCATCTTTCTTGTCAACAATGTTTACAGTGTAATCAACAATATTTCCCGGATGAGCAACCCACTGTCCTCCTATCATAAACTGATATTCAACATTATTACGGAATGAATCACCTGTACCGCCATGCCATCCTGCTATACCTACACCTGTTTCCTTAACAGCTGACAGCAAAGCAGCTTCCTGCTTACGGTTTATCTGCCCCTGTGTCCAGGCTTGTACAATAAGATCAAAATCATTTTTCAGATCATTGTTTATGTAAGCATCAAGATTATCGGAAACAACTACCTTAGCACCTTCCGATTCCATCCATGGTACGAAAATATCACGGCATTTATCAGGTTCATGGCCCATCCAGCCACCCCATACAAACAATACTCTCTTTCCGTTAAGAACAGAGGGAGGGGCAGGAGGAATACCATAAGTCTTTTCTCCTCCTATAATGGAAGGAACAACTACAGCTGCAGCTGCAGCTGCAGCACTTTTTGTAATAAACGATCTGCGTGTTATCATATCTTTTGAATTTTTGGTAAAATATTTATTCTGAATCGCATTTTTATAAAACAGGCTGTTAAGATAAAAAAAATGTAGCAAGATGTCATGTTAATATTTAATAAATTTTATTTAGAATAAATTCAAATAATAAATTTCCTGCAACGAAAGGTATCCGGTCACGTCATTAAGTAAACCTAAAAACCGGAAAAAGCCATGAGAATTTTTATCTGTACACTTTTGTTATTCACCGTTTCAATAATTAATACACTTGCACAAACAGATGCAAATACTGATAATAATAAAAAGAAATACCATGTAACAAGGATATCCAACACTCCGGATATTGACGGAATACTCGATGAGGAAGTATGGAACCTTGGTGTATGGGAAAACGGGTTCACCCAGAATCGTCCGTATGATGGCCGGCCATCAAGCCAAAAAACGGATTTTAAAGTATTGTTCGATGATAATAATCTTTATGTTGCAATAAAATGCTATGACAGCAGTCCCGACAGTATTGTCAACAGGCTTACCAGGAGGGATGATACTGACGGCGACCTGGCCGGGGTATTAATTGACAGTTATCACGATCTGCGGACAGGTTTTCTCTTTGGAGTCAGTGCCGCCGGTGTTAAATATGACATATTATTCACAGGTGACGGAGCCAATGAAGATCCTTCATGGGATCCCAACTGGTGGGTGAAAACATCAATAAACGATGAAGGGTGGGTGGCAGAAATGAGGATACCTTTCAGCCAGGTAAGGTTTGATAAAAATTCTGACGCCGTGTGGGGTTTCGAAGTGGCAAGAGTCATTTACCGCCATGATGAACAAAGTTTCTGGCAACCTATATCACAGGATGCCCCGGGTATAATACATCTCTTTGGTGAACTGCACGGTCTCGAAGAAATACAACCCAGAAAAATTTTCGATGTCACTCCTTATGGTGTTGCCCGAACCGAAACATTCAAAAAAGAACCTGAAAATCCTTTCCGGAGCAAAGGGAAAGACTACGGATTGACCGGAGGTATCGATGCAAAAATAGGGATCACGAACAATATGACAATGGACCTTAGTATCAACCCTGACTTCGGACAGGTAGAAGCCGACCCTTCCGTTGTTAACCTTTCAGCCTATGAAACATACTTCAGCGAAAAAAGACCACTGTTCATTGAAGGAAATAATATAACAAGCTTTAATCTTGGATTGGGTGACGGTGATTCAGGTAACGACAACCTTTTCTATTCACGAAGGATAGGCAGACGGCCAGCTGGACAACCCCATGAGGAAGACGGATGGTACTCTGACACACCTGCTTTTACTAAAATACTGGGGGCAGCCAAGCTTACAGGCAGAACAAAGAATGGATTATCAGTTGGTTTTATAGAGGCTGTGACAGCTGAAGAAAAAGCTGAGACAGATACTGGTGATGAAAGGATCTTTCAGACTGTCGAGCCTCTTACCAACTATACCATTGGAAGAGTTCAAAAAGATTTCGGAGAAGGAAATACTCTCCTGGGAGGAATAATAACAGGTACAAACCGTGTCCTCGACGATAACCTCGCTAAAGAAATGCATAAATCAGCATATACGGGCGGACTCGATTTTACACAATATTTCAATAATAAAAACTGGATGTTCAATATAAGCCTGGCAATGAGTCAGGTAAGTGGGACAAAAGAGGCTATTGAAAGTACTCAGAAATCATCTGCCAGATATTTCCAACGACCTGATAATGATCATACAACCTTTGACCCCGACAGGACTTCTCTTACAGGAACAGCAGGAAAATTACTGTTGCAAAAACAAAACGGGCATTTTAATATTATGGCCAGTAGTATATGGAAAACCCCCGGCTTTGAAGCCAATGACCTTGGATATATGCAGGAAGCCGACAGGGTACTGTCAGTAATATGGGTCGGCTACAATGTATGGGAACCTAAAGGAATATACAGAAATTACAACTTCGGAGGTGATATATATATAGTTAATAATTTCGGAGGTGATATTACCGGCAAAGGGTTTGAATGGAACGGGAATATTGATTTCCGTAATTACTGGAGCGCATGGGGAGGAGGGAATATAAGTACCAGCCACAAATCTCCCGGGATGCTCCGCGGCGGTCCTACGATGATTATGCCGGGCTCACTCCAGTATCGCATGGGTTTCAGAACCGACCACCGTAAAAAACTTAATTTCAATTTATACGGCAACTTCACAAATGGCTTTGAGGATCATCAGAACAGTCTATACTCCCAGATAACAATAACATACAAACCTGTCAACTCTCTGTCTGTCAGCTTTAACCCCTCATACAACAAATCATTCAGCAATCTTCAGTATGTGACGCAACTCAA
>DAINPM010000015.1:0-1142 GCA_036743455.1 Bacteroidales bacterium
AGGATGGGGGGTATAGTTACTGCTCCCGATGAAGTGGTGGATTTTCTGAAATCTAAAATAGGAGGATAGGTTATGAATGACACTAATCAAATGAATGATATAATAAGACCTGAGAATATTGTTTACAAACGGACCGACGTGATGACAGATGATATTCTTCATTATTGCCCTGGCTGTGGTCACGGTACTGTTCACCGCATAATTGCAGAAATAATAGACGAGGAAGGTATTCAGTCTGAAACAATAGGTATCTCTCCTGTTGGTTGTTCTGTATACTTATACAACTATATCGATATAGATTGTCAGGAAGCTGCCCATGGAAGGGCTCCGGCTCTCGCGACAGCAATAAAGAGACTGATGCCCGATAAATATGTTTTTACCTACCAGGGAGATGGCGATCTTGCAGCTATCGGTACGGCTGAAACAATACATGCCTGTAACAGGGGAGAGAATATTCTTATAGTGTTTATAAATAATGGTATTTATGGAATGACGGGAGGGCAGATGGCCCCAACAACCATTCCGGGAATGAAATCTTCCACTTCCCCTTATGGCCGTGATGTGGAAATGATGGGTAATCCGCTTAAAATGACTGATATAGTAGCTACTTTGCCGGGAACATATTTTGTGACCAGACAAAGTGTTCATTCAGCTGTTAATGTAAGACGGACAAAAAAAGCAATAAGAAAAGCCTTTCATTATCAAAAGCTCAAAAAAGGTACATGTTTTGTTGAGGTGGTTTCAAATTGTCCTTCAAACTGGAAGATGACCCCCGTAGAGTCTAATAAATGGATGGAAGAGAATATGTTTCCGTATTACCCGCTGGGTGATCTTAAAGATCCTGAAAAACAACAGGGAAAATAACAATGAAATTGGAATAATATGACAGAAGAAATGATTATTGCAGGTTTCGGCGGACAAGGTGTCCTGTCGATGGGAAAAATCCTGGCATATTCAGCAGTGATGCAGGATATGGAAGTTAGCTGGATGCCCTCATACGGACCTGAAATGCGTGGAGGAACAGCAAATGTGACAGTGATTATCAGCAGTGAGAAGATAAGTTCCCCAATATTGAGACAATTCGATACTGCTATTATACTTAACCAGCAATCAATGGATAAATTCGAAAGCTCGGTTAAGCC
>DAINPM010000015.1:1242-11164 GCA_036743455.1 Bacteroidales bacterium
ATTTCCATCATGGGGGCCCTGACAAATCTCAGATCAGCTGAAGAAAGAATATTTTCCAGCAATGGAGAAGGGGGTTTAACAGAATAGGGTCTGGGATAAACTAGTATTTGGTGCTTTTTAACCAGTTCTTCTCCGTTTTTCCACTTATGAAGGGTATAAACAGTATCCTGCCCCATTATGGGAAGGAATTTTTTTGAGGGATACTGTTCTTTTAGATAAATCAGAGTGTCAATTGTGTATGATGGAACAGGAAGACGGAACTCAATATCAGATGCCCTGAGTCTGTAGTTATCGTTTATTGCCAGCTCAGCCATGTATAACCGTTCATAATCGGAGAGAAGAGTGCTTTTTTTCTTAAGAGGATTATGAGGACTGACTATGAACCATAATTCATCCAGATCAGTAAATTCCAGCATATACCCGGCAATAGCCATGTGGCCTAAATGAATGGGATTGAATGAACCAAAAAATAATCCAATTTTTTGCATTAAAAGGTATTTTTTAATTTTCTTTTGAAAGAAAACTGCTGACAATATTTAAAACTTCTTCTTCTGCTTTTTCCAGAAGATTATTTATCACAATGTTATCAAACTGGTTAGCCAGTTTTATCTCTTCGGAAGCTTTTTTGAGTCTCATTTTTATCTTTTCAGGATCATCGGTTGCCCTGTTGATAAGTCTTTTTTCAAGCTCTTCAGGAGAGGGAGGCATGATAAAAACAGAGACGGATTTATTGCCGAAATTTTTTTTAAGACTGATACCTCCCTTCACATCCACATCAAAGAGAACATGCCGTCCGTTAGACCATATTCTGTCCATTTCACTTTTAAGCGTCCCGTAATACTGCCCTTTGTAGACTTCTTCCCATTCGATAAACTCACCGTTTTTTATTTTTCTTTTGAAATCAGGGATACTCAGGAAATAATATTCCACCCCGTTTTTCTCCAATCCCCGGGGCTTACGCGTTGTGGCAGAAATTGAAAATTCAAGCTTATTGCTTTTTTCAAGCAGATAATTACTTATTGTTGATTTTCCTGCTCCCGAAGGTGCTGAAATAATAACCGCTTTACCTTTTATTACTGTCATTATATTTCAGAGGACATTTAGGGATTGTTCTTTTATTTTTTCAAGTTCATCTTTCATCATAACTACAATTTTTTGAATAGATGCATCATTGGCTTTGGAACCCAGTGTGTTTATCTCGCGACCTATTTCCTGTGCTATGAATCCAAGAATTTTACCGTTGGGTGGTGTAGACTCTATCTTTTCTATCAGATATTCACAGTGTTTTTTCAATCTTACTTTTTCTTCGTTGATATCAAGTTTTTCTAGATAATAGATCAGTTCCTGTTCGAATCTGTTTTCATCAATGCTCTCATTCATTTCCATATCAGTGAGAGCCTTACGCAGTTTACCCCTTATATTTTCTATCCTTTCTTCTTCAAATATCACTACTTCATCAAGTAGTTTAAGAATATTGGTTACAGACTTTTTTAAATCTTTTTCAAGTGAACGGCCTTCTTCTGTTCTGAAAAGATCCAGGGAAGCGATAGATTCCTCAATTTTCGTTTTTACCATTAGCCATTCATTTTCAGACAAATCCGGCTTTTCTGTTTTCATTGCATCGGGCAGTTTAAGGATAACAGGCAGCAATTGTTCATTAGTATCTATACCTAACTCATCAGCAATTCCCTTAAGCTGATTAAAATAACCTTTCACAACTTCTTTGTTGAAGAGAGGAACAATATCGTTGTCAATGACATCCGAATTTATTGTGAAATCAATCTTGCCCCTGTCAAGCTTCTGGTTGATGATAGCCCTTATATCTGCTTCTTTCTCTTTATAAAGCCAGGGCAGACGGGTGCTGATATCCAGCGATTTGGAGTTGAGTGACTTAATTTCAATTGAGATTTTTTTGCCGGGGATTTCAGCTACAGCTTTCCCGTAGCCTGTCATGGATTTTATCATATTTGTTATATAGTGTTCGTTTGAAAGTTACAAATTATCAAAATATTTAACAACAGTACTGGTTTTCCATCTTCCTGTTCTGTAATAGAAAAATGAGAGAACAAGTCCGATGAACCATCCTGCCGGAATAGCCCACCAGATGCCGCTTTCGCCCATTCTGGCAGAGAGGTAAAATGCCAGGGGTATCCTTACCAGCCACAGGGAGATAAGGGAGAAAAACATAGGGAAAATTGTGTCTCCTGCCCCCCTCATTATGCCATTGAAGATAAACATCATGGTGAACAACAAATAAAAAGCACTGACAATGGTAAGGTATTCATTTCCTATTCGTATTACATCAGTATCATTTGTAAACATTCTCATCAGGATGTTTCCCATTAGTATTATTAAAAGAGTTGTAATGACAGTAATCCCTCCGGCCATTTTTATTGTGGCTTTCAGTCCGGTACGGACCCTTTCCGTTTTGTTTGCCCCTATGTTTTGACCAACGAAGGTCGACAGAGCCTGGGAGAAGGATAATGAAGGTATAGTGGCCATCATATCAATTCTGTTAGCCACAGAATAGGCTGCCAGAACATTTGTTCCGAACTTGTTTACTATACTGAGCAAAGCGAGGTTCCCTATTGCAACCAGGGTATGTTGTATTCCTGTGGGAAGACCAATACGAATGCTCTGAAGAAATATTTCCCTGTCGAAATGCAGTCCGCGTACGGCTATCTGAATTATTTTATGAGTTTTATTAAGCCAAATAATAGCCAGACCAAAGGCTATGCTGTTTGCCAGAAGACTGGCAAATGCTGCTCCTTTTATTCCCCAGGAAAAAACTCCCACAAAAAGAAGATCGAAGATAATATTTGCCACTGTAGCTATTATGAGAAAATACAAAGGTGTTTTGGAATCCCCTAAGCCACGTAAAACGGCACTGGTGCCGTTATACCCGAAAAATATAACCATTCCGGAAAAAAAGATTCGCATATATTGTGTCGCCTGAGGCATTATTTCCTGTGGAGTGTCGAGCAGACGCAGGAGAGGAACGGTTAATAATAATCCGGCGGCTGTGGCAATTATTCCTGCAAAAACAGTGTAAATATACATCGTATCAATAGCTCTCTTTACCCTGACATAATCTTTTGCTCCGAAATACTGGCTGATAACCACAGTGATGCCCATTACAAGACCTATAATCAGCGATATAAGCATGAAAATGATGGGGAAAGATGCGCCAACAGCTGCCAATGCTTCTTTCCCGATAAAATTACCAACTACAACACTGTCGACTACGTTAAATAACTGCTGAAAAATATTTCCAATGAGCATTGGTGCAGCAAACCGGAATATCAACTTCCCTTCATGACCGTTCGTTAGATCCTGCATGTTTGTATTTTGCGATGCAAAGGAAATCAATATATGGTTATGATCAAAACCAAAGACAAGGCTTATTTTGCAGGTTTATTATTCCTGATATATTTTATCTGACTTCTTTCCCGTTATATTAAAGAGTTTTTTTAAAATTTTCTTATTGAATAAGAATAATAAGTGTATTTTGCCGCATCGGAAAATTTTTAAATTAAATAATTCATCATTTAGCATATTGATTATATAATGGACACTTCGTTTAAAAAGATCACTGTTATTATCATTCTTTTTATTTCATCTTTTTCATGCTTTGCACAGGATATTAAACCCATAACAATAACAGGCGGGCAACTGGATTCATTATTGTTTGACGCTGGTTCCGGGAACGATGACGATGATACTGCCAGAATAGACTTTTCAGCCGGGGATGCACTCACCTTTCTCAGGAAGGCTATTGAGGCGGCTTACTGGAAAGACACGACAGATCTGCTTAAAGAATCCCTGAACCGTCTGGTTTATGAAGCTTCAAACGTACCTTTTGATTCAACAGTTTTTTATCTGAAAAACTATCCTTTTGATTCCATTTCAGTGTTATGGAAAAAACATAGTGTCCCCCGGGCAATCGCAGATGAAGAAGTATTGAATGATTCTGTTGCTGTTCCGGCTGTTGTTGCCGGAGATTCAATACCTGTTTACATAGTTGACTCATTGGCTTCTGCAGATGATTCCCTGTTTATTGCTGAAGCAGATACAATATCAGAAATATCGTCAGACAAAATTATTTTTCCTCTGAACTATTATGATAATCCCTGTTTTATTGATTCAATCAGGGCAGCTGTGGAATCACTTCTTGGACTTATTGATAAACGTGATTCGTCGCTTGTTCTTTTTACCGGAAGGGGTGATGAAGTGATTCCTGTATGGCTTAACTCCCGGTCAGAAAAGATGCAAAGATACTGGTTGAGGAGTGATATGAATGATTCCGTCACAGTGTGGATTGGTGGTCACTCCAAAGACACTATAGGTCTTTATCTTGAAAGTGGTATCAGGTTACTGCGCCCGGTTCGTCACGAGATGCGTTCAGATATAAAGGTTGAAATGCAGGAGGTTGATCGTTCTTCTCTTTTGGAGGTAAGGAAAATTATTGTGAAACCGGAACTTTGGAAATACAGAACGGAGACCTCGTTTGCCCTTAATCAGACAGCACTATCAAACTGGGTCAAAGGAGGGGAGAGCAGCGTGTCAACAACTCTTGATATAACAGGATTTGCAGATTATGAAAATAAACTGCTGAAATTGACTTCAGCAAATTTTGCCCGGCTCAAATATGGCTTGATTGCAACAACAGAAAACGGAGTGAGGAAGAACCTTGACCTTTTTGAAACTAACTCAAAGATCAACCATAAAGCTTTTGGGAAATTTGACTTTAGTGGGATAATGCTTTTTAAAACACAGATATCCAAGGGATATACTTATACCGATACATCGAAAACTATGGTGTCAAGATTTATGAGCCCTGCAACACTGACACTTGGATTTGGTCTGGATTATAAACCCGGTAAAAAAACTTCAATAAATTTCTCTCCTCTGTCGTATAAGGCAACTTTTGTTCCGGATACAGCAAGGATTGATCAGACCCTTTATGGTGTGGCGGCTGACAGAAAAGCCAAACATGAACCGGGGATGAGTTTTATGATAACCAATGAATATAAACCTTCAGAGAGCCTTACAGTAACTAACCGCCTGCAATTATTTACTAATTACAGACACAATCCCCAGAACATTGATATTGACTGGGAAATGATACTTACTGCCAGAATAAACTGGTTTACCGAGTTACGGTTAAATACTCATTTTATTTTTGATGATGATACCAAAACACCTGAATATGATAAGGATGGTAAACCTGTTCTTGGACCTGATAACAAGCCCAAAAAAACAGCAAGAATTCAGTTTAAGGAGCTGCTCGGTTTTTCCTTTGTGTTCAGGTTCTGATAATGCTATTGACCGGAATAAAGAGAGAAATACTTTTCTGGCTGTTACAAAGTTTTCTGATAAATACGGAAACGTTTAACGACTTTTCCTCCGATACGTTCGTATTCACTCCTCATACGTATGTTGTTTTCCAGGACGAGATGACTGTCAATTACTTCCATCTTCTGTTTTATGCCAGATTCAAGTATCTTAACTCCCATAAGCACATCTATGCCTTTCCCACGGAATTCTTTTTTGACACCGCCGAGAAGCATTAGTAATTTTTTTGACCGTCTTGATTCTCTCAGGACTTTCAGTATTCCGAATGGAAATAAATTTCCTTTGCAGGCTTTAATACCGGGAGACACGTCCGGCATGCCTATCGCAAAGCCAATAAGTTCCTGGTCTGTCCTTACCATTTTAATGAATTTCGGATCAAGAATAGGCAGGTAATTTGCTGCAAGCTCCTTTTTTTCATTATCTTCCAGAGGAACGAATCCGTAAATTTCACGGAATGTCTCGTTCATAAGTTCCAGTGCAGGTATAATGTACTGTTTCAGTTCTTTTTTATTGTGGAATTCCAGTATTTTATAATTCTCGGTTTTTTCGATTCTGCTTAATACCTTCACATATACTTCAGGTAAAGCATCAGGCATCTTTGCAAGATAATTAACCAGGTCTATCTTTTTTTCATATCCTTCTTCCTCTTCCATATATTGATACATATACGGTGAATTAACAGGAGCAGTTATAAAGGGAGGATATTCAAAACCCTCAATCTGAAATCCCTGAGGATCTTTATCTGAAAACCCCAGGGGGCCCACTATTGTACTAATGCCATTGATCCGCAGCCAGTCTTCAATACTTGTAAGGAGTGCATGGAATACATCTTTGTCATTATAACATTCCATGAAACAAAAACGGCCGTGATTCTCATTATTGATGTGATTATACCTCCTATTGATGATCCCCATTATTCTCCCTACAGGTTTATTTTTCTTCCATGCGAGGTACATTATGGTATCGGCATAGTTAAACGACTTGTTCTTTTCCCTGTTAAAAAATTTTTTTTCATCCAGGTAAATAGGAGGTAACCAGTTTGGGTCATTATTGTGTACTTTTTCAGGCAGGAAAATAAATTCCCGGAGTTCTTGCCTGGTAAGAACTTCTTTAACAATTATGTCGTCTGCCATATATAGAAGCTAAAATGTATAGCAAGTTAAAAAAAAAATATTAACTATTATCGAAAAATAAAAAATATTTATGTCCTGTACTATTTAAATATACAGATCGAGGATTACAAAGAGAGAAAAAACAATACTTGCAATTCCATTTGTAGTTCCGAATGCCATATTTATCCTGCTGAGGTCATCATGTTTAACAATCAGGTGCTGATACAAGAGGAGCAATATAAAGATCAATGCTCCACTCCAGAACAGGAATCCTGTTTTGTCCATAAGTCCGGCTGTTACAACCAGGATAACTGTTGTCAGATGAAGCAAGGCTGATATTGTCAGGGATTTTTTGATTCCTGTAGCAGAGGGGATAGAATGAATATTATGTGCTCTGTCGAAATCGGTGTCCTGTAGGGCATAAATGATGTCGAAGCCACTTACCCAGGTCAGCACAATAAATGAATAAACAACGGGCAGCAGGGAAAAGGAACCTGTAACAGATATGTATGCACCGGCAGGTGCCAGGCTTAAACCCAGACCCAGGATGAAATGACAGAGGTTGGTTATTTTCTTGGATAGGCTGTAACCCAGGATGATCAGCAGGGCAACAGGAGATAATATCAGGGTGAGTTTGTTAATGAAACCAGCGGTGATAATAAACAGGATTGAATTCACAATCACAAAAATGCCGGCCGACCGGCTACTGATAATTCCCGAAGGTATTTCCCTGGCTGCTGTTCTGGGGTTCATTGCATCATATCTTCTGTCAGCCAGCCTGTTAAATCCCATGGCTGCATTTCTGGCGAAGATCATGCACAAAATTACGAGGATAAGAAGTCTTAGACTGAAGGAGTATTCATCTTTTGAAATAGCCAGGAAAAAGCCAATTAGAGCAAAGGGCATGGCAAATACTGTATGGCTGAAACGGACCAGAGATAAATAATTATTAACTGTTTTCAGCAAACGGATCATTGCTCAAGAAGCTTTCTGTAGGCTCTGTGGTTTTCTTCATCGAAAGTGACGAATACTACTCTTTCCGGTATAGGATAAATTTTTGTAAACCGCATGGTCTCATTTATGGCGATCATTGCGGCGAGGTCTTTCGGAAAGCCATAGGCTCCGGTTGAGATACAGGGAAAGGCGATTGATTTAATTCCATTTTCTTTTGCCAGGAGGAGGCTTGACTGGTAGCAATTGGCAAGCAGGTCAGTCTCATCACCGTTTCCCCCGTGCCATACCGGTCCAACCGTATGAATGACATAGCGTGCCTTTAGTTCAAATCCGTTTGTTATTTTTGCTTCCCCCGTTTCACAGCCATTCAGTTTCCTGCACTCCTGCATGAGTTTTGGTCCTGCCGCACGGTGAATAGCTCCATCTACTCCTCCTCCTCCAAGAAGAGAGTTATTTGCGGCATTGACAATGGCATCAACATCAAGAGATGTTATATCCCCTTTTATCAGTTCTATACTACATTCCTTTTTCATCTTATGATTGCATTAAGTTCTCTTTCATAAGCTTTGACCAGATTGTTCATTATCTTGTCAATATTGCTGTCGGTAAGAGTCTGATGATCATCTCTGAGAATAAAGCTGACAGCATAGGATTTTTTATTCCGGCCAAGCGAATCACTTTCGTAAACATCAAAAAGATCAATTCCCTTAAGAATATGCCTTTCAGTCCTGAAAGCAATATCTCTTATTTGTGAGAATTTTATTTTCTTATCAAGCAAGAGGGCAAGGTCACGTCTAACCCATGGATATTTAGGCAAGCCGTTGAATGACACCTCATGGTTCTTTATTATTTTAAGGACAGCATCCCAGTCGAGATGTGCATAATACACATCCTGCGTAATATCAAATTTTAAAAGATATTTTTCAGATATTCTGCCTGCTTCAGCAAGCAGTTTGTTCTTGAATACCCAGGAGAATGATTCGGTATAATATTTCCTCTTGCTTTCATCTGAAATAATTTCTTCCGAACATATTCCCAATCTGTCAAAGATCATCTCAACAGATGATTTTATATTAAAGAAATCTGTTGGTGCAGCTTTGAAATTCCAGCGAGTGTGGCCATTATTTCCTGTGATGAAAAGATCAAGGCATCTTTTTTCACAGAAATTACCGGCTGATAGTGATTCTTTCCCTGATTGTGTTTTGAAATAGCAATTTCCGAATTCAAATAACTTAAGGTCGTGATTCTGTCTGTTTATATTCCATGCAATTGAATTCAATCCGCCATACAGGAGTGACTGTCTCATTGCATTAAGGTCTGAACTTAATGGGTTTGCCAGTAAGACAAGGCCGTCAGGATCAAAGTCGTCATTCTGATAAAAAACTGCAGGATTAAGGGAATTGCACATTATCTCTGAAAAACCTGTTGAGGTAAGCATATCTGCTATTGTATTATAGACTTTCTCCCGGTCAGGTTTATCAGGATAACTCAGGGTTGAATTAATATGTTCATCAATTTCAATGTTATTATAACCGTAAATCCTAAGTATTTCTTCAATTACATCGGCTTCCCGTTTCACATCCACACGATACAGGGGTATTTCAAGAGCAAGGCTTTCCTCGTTCTCTTTCAATATTACCATATCCAGAAGAGTCACTATTTTTTTTACAATTTGGGGTGGTATTTTTTTCCCGATAAGCCTGTCAATATTTTTGTAATGTATTTGAATGCCTGTTCTGTTAATTTTCGAAGGATAAACATCTGTTATTTCTGAAGATATTTTACCTCCGGCGATATCTCTGATAAGCGTTGCAGCTCTTTTAATAGCTGTAATTGTTATTTCAGGATCGGCACCTCTTTCGAACCGAAAGGAAGCATCTGTGTTAAGGCCATGTCTTCTTGCAGTTTTTCTTATTGCTACAGGATTGAAATAAGCACTTTCAAGAAAAATATTTTTTGAAGATCCGGTTATTCCTGATTCTATCCCTCCGAATACGCCGGCAATACACATGCCGCCTTTTCTATCACATATCATCAGGTCTTTTGAAGACAAATGTCTTTCAACACCATCCAGAGTTGTAAATGTCGAATTATCAGGCAGATTTTTGATAATAACAGTCTTATCTGTGATCTTATCAGCATCGAAGGCATGAAGAGGTTGCCCCATCTCGTACATCACAAAATTGGTTATATCAACAACATTGTTGATTGGATGAAGACCAATGGCCGATAACTTGTTCTTAAGCCAGTCAGGTGATTCGCCAATAGTTACGTCACTTATTGTTATTGCGGTATATCTGGGGCAATCACTTTTATTTTCAATGATTACTGTATAAGGATTATCTTTATTATCGGGCCTGAAATTATCAACAGAAGGAGGGCAGGCTTTAACCTGTAAGCCCTCATTAATATTGAGATAAGCAGCCAGATCTCTTGCAACACCAAAATGGGATCCGCTGTCTATTCTGTTAGGAGTCAGACCTATCTGGTACACGAAATCG
>DAINPM010000015.1:11264-38734 GCA_036743455.1 Bacteroidales bacterium
CGATAGTTTTTCAGGTTCGATATCAAAATCAATATAGTCTTTAAGCCAGTTATAAGAAATCTTCATACTTGATAGGTTATATTAAAAAAACAGATCTCCGCTTTTATCAGAAAGCAAAAGTAAGCATTTTGATAAATGTTTTTATGAGAGATAAATTTTTATGAGCTATTAAAGCATTACATAAATCAGGAAACCCGTTTTTTTCCATTTTCATTCTTAAATTGCTCTTACTGGTATGGTATTTCTTTATCTTTGCAGCTAAAGACATATATATGGTAATTGAAAAGGGGGATAGACTTATACTTTTAACAAATGATGATGGTCTTTATGCAACAGGCCTGAAGACTCTTTTGGAGACAATGGAGGAATTTGGCAAGGTTGTTCTCATTTCCACTCTGGAAAGCAGGTCAGGGATGTCACAGGCCCTTACCGTAAAGACACCAATAAGAGTGAAACTGCTTGATGAGAATGAACAACACAGGATTTATACCTGTAACGGAACACCCACCGACAGTGTCAAATTGGCTGTTAATCAGCTGTTGGACCGGTATCCGGATTTTTTAGTGGCAGGGATTAACCATGGAGCAAATGCTTCTGTTAGTGTTCTCTATTCAGGTACTATGGCTGCCACTCTGGAAGGATGCCTGTATGGAATAACATCAGTAGGTTTTTCACTGAACAGTTTTGCCCCTGATTCGGATTTTTCTGTGTGCCGTGAATATATAAGACTTATTATGGAACATCTGTTGTATGAACCTTTACCGCCCGGTATTTGCCTTAATGTAAATATACCAGCTGTAGGAAGAGAAGAGATAAAAGGAATAAAAGTATGCAGGCAGTCAAAAGGTAACTGGAAGGAAGAATTTGAAAAAAGAAAAGACCCGATGGGGAAAACATATTACTGGTTGACAGGTCATTTTAATAATCAGGAACCGGAGGCTGATGATACTGATTACTGGGCACTTGACAATAATTATGTGTCGGTTGTGCCTGTTACTGTTGACATGACTGCCCACTGGTTTCTCGACGAATTGAAAGAGAGACTGGATAGATGAAACTGACGGATAAATATGACCAAATGTCAACCGGCTTGCTCTCGGGCTTTCTTCTGCCGGTAATAGTCGTTCTCTTTGTTTTTCTTTTTTCAAAGGGGAATCCTTCTCTGAAAGAATGGCTTGAAAAGGTATCAATAGCCGGAATAGAGACTCATATTATAACTCTCTGTGTATTCCCTAATGTTCTGATTTTTTTATTGTTCAATCATCTGGATATGTTACGTGCCTCCCGGGGGGTCCTGGGCATAACAATTGTCTGGGCCGTAATAGTGTTCGGAGTCTATTTCTTTGTATGAGGTATTTCATTATAGCAGGCGAACAGTCAGGCGATCTGCATGGTTCCAATCTGATAAAGGCTTTGCACAGTCATGATAAAGAGGCCTCTGTATTTTGCTGGGGTGGCGAAATGATGGAGGAAGCAGGAGCCACTTTGTTGATGCATTACAAGAATACTGCAATAATGGGCTTTACTGCCATTATTCAAAATCTTGGAAAATTTATCAGTAATCTGGAATTGTGCAAAAAACAAATATGGGACTATTCTCCGGATGCGGTTATTCTAATTGATTTTCCGGGATTTAACATGCGAATAGCAGAATATTGCAAAAGGAAGGGTTTTAAGGTATTGTATTATATCTCACCAAAGTTCTGGGCCTGGGGAGAATGGAGGGTAAGAAAAGTCAAACGATATGTCGACCGTATGTTCATAATATTCCCTTTTGAGACAGAATTCTATGCCCGACATGGTATAAGGGTTCAGTATCTCGGGAATCCTCTGGTTGACGAAGTCGAAAGACAACAGGCCTTATTGCCTGATGAGGAAGAAATTTATAAAATATGCGGGCAGTCAGGGAAGCCTGTTATTGCCTTGCTTGCCGGAAGCAGAAAACATGAAGTTCTGTCTATCCTCCCACAGATGGTTAAACTTGCAGGAGAGTTTCATGATTATCACTTTGTAGTGGCCGGAGTAAAGAATCTGCCGGATGAATTGTACCAGTCTATTATTGGAGATGAACCTGTCAGTCTTGTTAAAGATAAAACATATAAGATACTTAAGGTGGCAGATGCAGCATTGGTTGCCTCAGGTACAGCAACACTCGAGACAGCACTTTTTAATGTTCCTCAGGTTGTTTGTTATAAAGGTGATTTTTTCTCGATGCTCGTAGCCTGGGTATTGATAAAAGTGAAATTTATTTCACTGGTTAATCTAATTTTAAAAAGGGAAGTGATAAAAGAATTAGTCGGGTATTCCCTTAACAGAAAAAATCTCATCAGAGAACTTAAAGCCATCTTGCCAGGAGGTGATAAAAGAGAAAAAATACTCAGTGATTACGATGCAATAAGGTTCACTCTCGGTTCTTCAGGTGCTTCAGACAGAATAGCAGGAGAAATGGTAAGAGTCCTCAGGTATCAGGAATGAAAAAGCTCTGTGTCATAAAAAGGAAAGAACGATAAAATGAACTATTTACAATGTGTTTTTATATTCTGACAAAAACATTTTATTCACGGTTAAAAAATACACACTGCTTTTTCTCCGACAAGGACGGTTCGTATACAGAGAGATGTTGCAAAGATCTTTCACTACGGACAGCCAGGTTTTTTTTTCTTTTGGTTAATATAATTTTCCTTTTTCCCGCACCCTCTGAAGCCCATGTTAAAATAAGAATATTTGCCGATCAGGTCCCCTCATCTGTTTTGTTTACAGTAAGGAAGGGTAGGTACTTTATGAACTGCTTTCCAGGCGGTACTTTTAACTTACTAACCAGTGAATCAGTCCTTATTGCAAAACATGGTAAAAGAATTGCTGTAAAAAAGAATGGCCTTTCTTCTTTTGTCTGTGATTCTGTTCTTTTTTCAGGAGTTGATGAACATGCTGTATTCATGCTCCGTGTAAATACAAATAATCCTGTAAGACAATGTTATGCCGGTGATTTATTGTGTATTCCCGATCTGGGGACTGTTGTTTTGGTAAATCTGACTGATATTGAATCATATATAGCTGGTGTGGTGAGGGCTGAAGGAGGTCACGGTAAGCATGCGGAGTATCTGAAAACACAGGCAGTGATTGCAAGAACTTATTTGTATAAATATTTCAAAAAGCATAAGACAGACGGATATAATCTTTGTGATAATACACATTGTCAGGCATTTAATGGTCTTACTGAAGACACTGCGATTATTGCAGCAGTAGAAAAGACAAGAGGCCGGGTGATTCTTGCATCTGACAGTACTCTTATTATTTCTGCATTCCATTCCAATTGTGGTGGAGAAACTTCACCTTCAGGTTATGTGTGGCTGACTGATGTTACTTATCTGAAAGGGATTAAGGACCCCTGGTGTACCAATTCAGGGAACGCCCAATGGCGCAAGAGTTATAGTACCGAAGAGTGGGCCGGCTATCTTGGAAAGTCAGGCGAAACATCAGGTTTGGAGAATATCTCACAGATGACTTGTTATCAGGAAAACCGCAGTTATGAATACAAGGTTGGAAATATTTCTCTCCCCTATATAAAGATAAGAGATGATCTGGGGCTTCGGTCAGCATTTTTTTCCGTTATTATTGAAGGTGATTCTGTAATACTTACAGGAAGAGGTTATGGGCATGGAGTGGGACTGTGTCAGGAAGGTGCGATGGAAATGGCTAAAAGAGGATATGATTACCAGAAAATAATATCTTTTTATTATACGGGTGTTCATGTTGCTGATATTGAAGAAGCAGTACAAAGGGAAGAAGCAGATAATGAGTATCTGTGACGGTCATGTCTTTGTGGTGGACATATTTTTTCATCCTGTATTACACATGAGTATTTTCGGTGTATTAATATAATTAGTTATTTTTGAGCTTTGTCAAGGAAGAAGTTATGTTTGCTATTTTCAGGAAGGAGATAAGCGGTTTTTTCAGCAGCCTGACAGGCTATATAGTAATTATTGTCTTTCTTCTGGTCAACAGCCTTTTTATGTGGGTTTTCCCTGGCCAGTGGAACATTCTTGACAGTGGTTATGCAGGTCTTGACACATTGTTTTTTCTGGCCCCCTGGGTGTTTTTGTTCCTTGTTCCTGCTGTTACGATGAAAATGATTGCTGAAGAAAAGAGACTGGGTACTATGGAGCTGATTTATTCCAAACCTGTTACCGAAAGAGAGATTGTTTATGGTAAATATCTTGCGTCGGTGATGCTTGTAATCCTTGCTCTTATTCCCTGTTTTATCTGGTATATATCAGTTTATTCTCTGGGAGAGACACCCGGTAATCTTGACGCCGGAGCCACATGGGGGGCATTCACAGGATTATTTTTTCTTGCAGCTATTTATGCTTCTGTAGGTATATTTTCATCATCACTTACAGATAATCAGGTTATTGCCTTTATTTTGGCAGTATTGATTTGTTTCGTGTTGTATGCAGGTTTCGATTCATTTGCTTATTTGCCGGGACTAAAAAAAGTTGATGAATTTGTAATAAGGCTGGGTATAAACGAGCATTATAAATCGATGAGCAGGGGTGTAATTGATATACGGGATGTAGCTTACTATATAGCAGTTGCAACAATATTCAATGAAGCAACACGACTGGTTTTGTTATCACGTAAATGGAAGAAAAGAAATTGAACCATGACAGAAACACCGGATGATAGAAATATCAGGATAAAGTGCTGGATCAATTTTATAATGACCGTTACCGGTATAATTATAATTGCATATATCTGTTCTCTTCTTGCAGTCAGGATTGATCTGACGGAAGATAAAAGGTACACTCTGTCTTCTTCTACCCTTAAGGTGCTGGACGGGATTGATAGCGATATTTATATTCAGGTTTATCTGGATGGTGAGATGCAAATACCTCTTAAACGTCTGCGGCGGTCGGTGAAGGAGATGCTTGATGAGTTCAGGCTGGCTTCCGGGCGTAAGATTTCATACGAATTTATTAATCCGGCAGCCACAGGGGATGTCCGGCAACGGGAAAATTTATATGAGAGCCTTTATAATAAAGGTCTTGTGCCGGTAAGAGCCCAATTGACCGATGATGAAGGTGGAGAAAGCCAAAGGCTGGTTTTCCCCGGAATGATAGTCAATTATAATGGTGTTGAAGTACCTGTTAATTTTTTAAAGAACAATCAAATGGTTTCGTATGAACAGAATATTCTTCATTCTATTGAAGGGCTGGAATACGAGATGATACAGACAATTTCAACTGTGGTATCCGACACTGTATATAAGGTTGCTTTTTTGGAAGGACATGGAGAACTGACAGAAACTGAAGTAGCTGATATAACATATCATATGGCGAAATTTTTTACTGTTGACAGAGGAAGGCCGGGAGGAAAGCCAGGAGTTCTTGATGACTATGCCGCTGTGATAGTGGCAGGGCCGCTTGATCAGTTCAGCGAAGAGGATAAGTTTGTCATCGATCAGTATATAATGAAAGGAGGCAGGGTGATATGGCTTATAGAACAGGTATACGTAAATTCCGACAGTCTTTCGCTTGGAGAAACAGTAGGCCTTTATCATACTGTGAACATCGAAGATCAGCTGTTCCGCTATGGTGCCCGTGTTAATCCCGAATTGATACAGGATTTGGAATGTGCCATTATCAGAATGTCTGTTACAACAGGGGGTGAACAAAGACAAATAGTACCTGCTCCATGGGTTTATTATCCCTTGCTTCTGCCCAATCAGGATCATCCGGTAACACGAAACCTGAACCGGGTGAAAGGTGAATTTGTAAATACGATAGATACGGTCGGACTTGATCCGTCTGTCAAAAAAACCATTCTACTTACTTCTTCCGATTATGCCAGGACTCTTTCACCGCCTCTCATTATCCGTCTCAGTGATGCTGAAACGGTTCCCGGGGAGAATGAATTCAATAAGTCAGGTCTTCCTGTTGCTGTTTTACTGGAAGGGATATTCCCTTCAGCCTATAAAAACAGGATGCCCGGTGCTATGTTTGAAAATGCCAGTGAAGAAATAAGGAACGAGAGTATGCCCACAAAAATGATAGTAATAGCTGATGCCAATATAATAAGAAATGAAGTGCAGAGATCAGGATATTCTGAGATACCATTACCACTTGGTCAGGATAAATATACAGGTCATATTTACGGGAACAGGGATTTTATGCTTAATTGCCTTAATTACATGGTCGACGATAACGACCTGATGACTCTGCGTTCAAGGGAGATGAAGCTAAGATTGCTTGACAGATCAAAAATAAGAGACAAAAAGATACAGATACAGGTTTTTAATATTATTTCTCCGGTCCTTCTGGTTATTCTTGCAGGTATTGCCGGAGCTTATTTCAGAAGGAGGTTGTATACAGGATCATGAACATAAATAAATTATTTTTCAAAAGACTTTCTGTTCTTTTATTACTGTTTTTAATTCTGTTTGTTTTCATAATCATTTTTCATCGTACGTCATCTTTCGGAAAACGTGAAGTACTTTTCGCAGTTGATCCGGTAACTGAAATAACGAAGATTGAATTAAGGGAAGGAGAAAGGGAACTTGTTCTTGCAAAAGATAATGAAGGATGGAAAGTCAATAGCACTGTAGAGGCAAGGAAAAATGCCGTTCTGTTTTTTCTGGAGATTCTTACAGGAATGCAGATAAAATCACCGGTGTCAGCAGATCTTTTTGATAAGGAAATAAAAACCAATAATAGTAAACCGGTGAGGGTTAAAATAGTTTCGGGGAGGAAAACAGTTAGGTCTTATCTGGTTTACAGGACCAAGAGTAATAGATACGGCAATATAATGAAGATGAGGGAAAGGGCAAAACCCTTCATTGTCAGTCTTCCGGGAAATGAAGTAGATATAGGATCATTTTTTACTGCCGATGAACTGTTCTGGTCTCCTTTTATTATTTTCAATAGTCATCCTGAAGAACTGAATTCGGTATCACTTGAGAACAATGCAGATACAGCTGCCTCATTTAAAATAACCGTGTCATCAGAAGGAGAATACATATTGTCAGATACAAAAAATGAGCTTAAGGGATGGGATACATCAAGAGTACAGAGATATCTTTCTTATTTTATACATGTTCCGTTTGAGAGCCCTGTTACCGATATTACTGCCAGTGAAAAGGAAAATATTGTATCTCACGATCCCGTCTGCATAATTTCTGTTGAAAAGGATGATGGTGATAAGAAAACCCTTATTCTATGGGAAAGGACAAAGGAAGGGCAAAAGGATAATGACAGGCTGTGGGCCCGGATCGAAGGGAAAGACGAATTATTGATAGTTAAATACTTTGATATAGATCCTTTGTTGAAAAAGAGATCCTATTTTTTTACCGGACAGCCGGGAGATGAATAAAAAGACAGGAATGACATAAAATGTAATGACTTTTCCGGCTGTATAGCGTAAAAGTTATAAATTGTTATTTAATTTGAATGAATATTTTTTTTTTGTAATATTGATAATCGGGAGATGTCAGAAAATGGCATCACCGTTATTCCTTGCTAACGATTATTTTTTTTGGAATCAGTAAATTTAATTTAACCCGGAACTACTATGAAATTCGTTGTATCCAGTACTGAGCTTCTTGGTCATCTTCAGGCAATCAGCAGGGTCATAAGCTCCAAGAATACTCTTCCTATATTAGACAATTTTCTTTTTAATTTGTCAGGCAATGATCTTGAAATAACTGCTTCAGACCTTGAATCGACGCTTATAACAAGGATGAAGCTGGACAATGCTGAGGGAGATGGTATAATAGCACTTCCTTCAAGGATATTGCTTGATACTCTGAAGGAGTTTTCTGCACAGCCACTTACTTTTGACATAAATCCTGATACGATGGCTGTTGTTATCAGTTCGGAAAACGGGAAATTCAATGTTGTAGGGCAGAATGGAATAGATTTTCCGGCATTACCCTCTGTTAATAAGGACAAGAAGTTTAGTTTTGAAATAAATGCTGACATCCTGATGGACGGTATAAACAAGACTCTTTTTGCAACAGCTGACGATGAACTGCGTCCGGTGATGGGAGGTGTTTTTATTGAAGCTTCCACAGACAGGATAACTTTTGTTGCATCGGATGCACACAAACTTGTACGGTACCAGCGAACCGACGCCTATGCAGATGATAATGCATCTTTCATTCTTCCAAAAAAGCCTGCTTCTCTTCTGAGGAATATTCTCCCGAGAGAAGAGGGTATTACCACTCTGGAATTTGATGATAAGAATGCTTTTTTTAACCTGAGTAATTATAAGGTTGTATGTCGTCTGGTAGAGGGTAACTATCCCAATTACAATTCCGTAATACCAAAGAACAATCCCCGAAAAGTGACTATTGACAGAGCAGAGTTCTTCAATACACTCAAGAGGGTATCTGTTTTCTCAAACCAGGCAAGCAATCTGGTGAAGCTGCAATTCACCGGCAACCAGCTTACCGTTTCTGCCCAGGATATAGATTTTTCCATTTCAGCCTATGAAAAAATAAAATGCCAGTACGAAGGAGAGGAGATGGAAATCGGTTTTAAATCGGTATTTCTGCTCGAAATCCTGGCCAATATAGGGTCACAGGAAGTTATAATAGAGCTGGCTGATCCGACCCGTGCGGGTCTTTTCCTGCCGGCTGAGATGGATTCAGCATCAGAAGATCTTCTGATGCTTTTAATGCCAATGATGATAAACGCGTAATAATTGGAACTTAAACTTAAACGCCCGATAGTCTTTTTTGATCTTGAAACAACAGGAATAAGTGTTTCGTCTGATCGTATTGTGGAAATATCTGCTCTTAAAATATTTCCGGAAGGAAAAGAACAATGGTTTAATACACGTGTTAACCCCGAAATGCCCATTCCCCCGCAAGCTACTGCTATACATGGCATAAGTGACAGCGATGTTGCGGATGCTCCCTCTTTCAAAGAAATAGCAAAAAACCTTGCGTCTTTTATGGAAGGATGTGATCTGGCAGGTTTTAATGCTCTTAAATTTGATATCCCCTTGCTGGCAGAAGAGTTTCTGAGGGTTAACGTGGAGTATAATTTTTTAAAACCAAGATATGTTGATGTTCAGATCATTTTTCACAAAAAGGAACAACGCACCCTCTCTGCGGCTTACCAGTTCTATTGTAAGAAAGTTCTGGATGATGCTCATTCAGCACAGGCCGATACTTTTGCTACCTATCAGGTATTAAAGGCTCAGCTTGACAAATACCCCGATCTTGAAAACGATATACAGAAACTTTCAGATTATAGCTCTTATAATGAGAATGTTGATTTTGCAGGAAGGATAATTAGAGATGAGAATGGGGTTGAATTGTTTAATTTTGGTAAACATAAAGGGAAACCTGTTGAAGAAGTATTCAGGACAGAACCCTCATATTATTCGTGGATGATGAACGGGGATTTTCCCTTGTATACAAAAAAAATACTGACTGAAATTAAATTGCGCACTTCAGGTAATAAGGATAGATAGTATGAAGATAATATGTATAGGACTTAATTACAGGAATCATGCCAGGGAGATGAATAAGCCTATCCCTGTAGAACCTGTGGTTTTTCTAAAGCCCGATTCGGCAATACTGAAGAAAAATAAACCTTTTTTTCTCCCCGATTTTTCACAAATGATACAGTATGAAACAGAAGTGGTAGTAAAAATAAGCAGACTCGGGAAAGGAATATCTCCGGAATATGCCGGCAGATACTATGATGAGATAACCCTTGGTATTGATATCACTGCCCGTGATATACAGGCAAAAAATGCTGCAGCAGGTTTGCCATGGGAGCTATCGAAAGGTTTTGACGGTTCTGCACCCCTGGGAGAATTCATACCCGTAAGCACCGTGAAAGATGTAAACAATATTGATTTCAGACTTGAAATAAATGAAAAAATAGTGCAACAGGGCAATACCTCCGATATGATCTTTAAAATAAATGAACTTATTGCCTACGTTTCCCGGTATTTTACCCTTAAAACGGGAGACCTGCTCTTTACAGGAACACCCGCAGGCGTCGGCCCGTTGAATAAAAACGACAATCTCATTGCTTATCTGGGCGATAAGCCATTGCTTGATTTTATGATCAGATAAATATTATTAACGGAAATATAGAAATATTTATACCTTCATATAAATACCTAGTTTATTCCGTTATGTAAATTTGTAATTATGACAAGCTATTAATACCTTTACATTATACTTATACGACGAATTATGGGAAGATTTGGAATTACAGAAATAATCCTCATTTTACTTGTGGTGGTTCTCCTTTTCGGAGGACGGAAGATACCTGAGCTAATGAAAGGGTTGGGACAGGGAATGAAAGAATTCAAGAAAGCATCCAAGGTAGATAAAGAATCAGAAAAGACAACGGCTGAAGAAAACGAATAGCATCAGAATGAGACAACGGGATGTTTTTATGTAGTGCGTTGTCTTTCAGTCAGAATTTACATCGGAAAGTCAATCCCTGACGGAGTGGATGGGGGCAGGAGTTGTGTTGTTGTGATATACTGAACTCAGATTCTTCACTGTGTCAGCCCCCAGAGTGTTCATAGCTCTTTTGTTGTTTTCTTCCTCCAGTATTACATCCAGAATTTCTTCTCCGGATAATTTAAAATTGTCAGCATTGTCAGGTGTTTCCATGTACAGTACTGTCCCGGGGTCAATGCCTTTTTTTACCACTATATCCTTATCATTCATTGCTCCAAGCAATACAATTTGTCGGGTACCATTTTTTGTGTATACAACAGGTATTCCATCGGCTCCGGTATGGACACATTCTTTTGGGATATAGATGACATTGTCCATTTTATCTATCATTATTTTATTGTTTGTGGTCATCGCCGGACGGAGATTTAAGTCAGAGTCTTCTAACATGATAATAACTTCAAAAACTTTTGAGTCAGTGTTGGCAAGTATTTCTCCAATATTGGAAACACTGACCACAGAACCTTTAAATGATTTATCCGGTAAAGCATCTATAGTGACAGAAACAACCTGACCGGGCTGAACTTTATTAACATCAATTTCACTTATATATACCTTTGATAACATACTTGTCAGGTCAGGCAGAGTGGCTATGACACGATCATGAGGGCTTATATTAGAGCCTGTTTTCCGTTTGTTGCCCATCCTGTCTTTTTTGTATACTATCATGCCCGGTGATGGGGCAGTAATTGTAAATTCCTTAAGAATTTCTTCATAGTCTTCAACCCTTCTTTCAAATTTCATGATCCTGGTTCTTTGTTGTTCTACTCTTAGACGGGTTTGGGCTTCACTAAGAGAATAGCTGCGTATTAATTGTTCCAGGTTCCTTTGAGCTTTGTCAACTGCTATCTCGGCCTGCCGTTGGTATGTGGGTGTTTCATATTTAGAATTCTGAAAAGTTATTTCAGCTTCTTTTAAAGTGTGTTCCTGATTTCTGATCTGATCTCTCATGTCGTTCATTGTAAGAGAAGTATCAATCAATAACATTTCGAGATCTGCATACATTTCATTCAGTCTCTCCCTGTAATCCCTAACCTGATTTTCAAACTCAGTTCTGTCAAGTGTTGCAACGTAATCACCTTTTTTTACTTCTGTACCTTCCGGAACTATATCGGTGATCTTTAGATTTGATGAACGGATACGACGGTTTCCCGCTATCTCGGGACCAAGTATGTCAACTGAATTTTCTGCAAGTAATTCACCTGTAGTAGAAACAATTATTTCAAATTTGCCTTCTTGTGCTTCAGCGAATATGCCTGAAGTGTCCTCTTTAGTGAGCATTTTATTAAAAACAAAAAGGACTGTTAATGTAAGGGCTATTACTAAACCAGTAGTTATTAAAGTTTTCTTGTTATTCATACGATTATTTAAATATTATTTCCAAGGTCGTATGGAACTTGCATAAATAATAATCATTTCCTTCTGTAAGTTGTTGCTCATGCAAGTTTCATTTCTTTTCTCTGCCTAAGGAGAAAATACCAGAAGAACAAAAATAAAGAATACGTTTTTCTTAATTATTTAACTCCTGTTTTTTTAACAAAGATTAACACCGGACTACTGTAAAACAGGGTTTGCGGCATTATATGTTAACAGAAATCTGTTATACAGGTAAAGATACTTTAGTTATGTTTTATTACATACCGCTCACATCAGTATTTTCAAATAGTAGTGAAGGTGTTTGGATGGAGCTATATGGATAAGGGTCATTTCCAACAGCAGCCAGGGTATTCCAGAAATCATTCATATTACCCGTTATATTCATTTCACTGACAGGATGAATTATTTCTCCGTTCTCAACCAGAAAACCTTCTATACCATAAGAAAAATCTCCTGTAGCCCCATTGCAGTTTCCTCCGTTGAATCCGGTGACTAAAATAGCTTTATTAGCGGATTTTAATAAACCTTTCTGGTCGAGGGTGCCGTTTTGAAAAATAATATTGGAGATACTACCTGAGGTTGGAGGGAGATCCAGTTTTCTGCCATAATAAGTATTAATGAAATAGTTACGGAGAACGCCCTGTTCGACAACTGTCCTTTTGATGGCTTTTAATCCCTCATTATCAAAATGTCTTGAAGATAAGCCTGATATAATAAGAGGGTCATCAATGAATGACAATTTGTCGCTTGCAACTTTTGTATTTATTTTCCAGTCCAGAAAAGAGTTCTTTTGATACAGGGAAGATCCGAATAATGCAGAGATGAATGGACTTAATAATGTGGCAGCCACCATATTGTCAACAATGAGGTTGTATTTTCCCGATCCTATTTTCTTTGGGTTAAGCTTTCGCAGGGTTCTCTCCAGGGCTTTTTTCCCGATTCCTGTTTTAACAAGCTTATCGTAGAAGATATTATATTCAACCCAATAATCGGAAGGCCTGCCGGTATCTCCCTTTACTGAGACCTCTGCTACCAGTCCGGTATAGCTGTTATCCGACTCTCCTCTGAAGCCATTGCTGTCAGCAAGGATCATATGTGATACTTCGTCCATGTATGTTGATGTAACAGAGACTATTCTTTCATCAGTACCAAATACTTCGTTCTCGATCTGACGTGCAAGGTCTATTTTTGTCTTCGAATCAATTTTTATGATATCAGGGTCTATTGTTCTGAGATCTTCAGCTCCGCCTTTGTAATAAAGTTCTTCTTCAGGCAGATAGCGAAATTCGTCTTCAGAAAGATATTTTGTCGCTTCAATAGCTTCCTTAATAAATTTTTCCAGTTCTTTCTCTTTCAGAAGGTTCGTCGAGTGCGATGAGAATTTACGATCCACGTAAAAATCTACTGACAGAGAGTTGCCTATTGATTCCTGGAGTCTGTCTATTTTTTGTTCACGTATTTCAATACGTCTTGAAGAATTATCATTGATAGCTACGGCTACCTGACTGGCTCCGTTTTCGAGAGCATTGTTGATAACGTAGTCAGCTATTTTGTATTTTGCATTTTTATCCATAGAGATTCAGTATTTATTAAGTACGTTTTAAGCATTCAGTCCTCCAACGGTAAGCTTTTTTATTTTAACAGTAGGTAATCCCAGGCTTACCGGTACACTTTGTCCGTCTTTCCCGCAATTCCATGTTCCGTCAGAGAACTGCAGATCGTTTGCAACCATTGTTATATCGGCAAGAGCCTGCGGTCCATTACCTATGATATTTACATCTTTTATGGGTGTTGTAAGTTTACCATTTTCTATCAGGTACCCGAATTTTACAAAGAAGGTAAAGTCGCCGGGTCCGATATTTACCTGTCCGTTACTGAAATTATCGACATAAATGCCTCTTTTTACACTTTCAATGATTTCCTCTTTTTCATGCGGACCATTTTCCATGTAGGTTGATCTCATTCTTGGAATAGGAACATTTCTGAAATCCTGGCGGCGTCCGTTACCGGTCGGATTGACATTATAATATTTGGCACTTATTCTGTCGTGTATGTAACTTGTTAGTAATCCATTATTTACCAAAACAGTTCTCTGAGACATTATTCCCTCATCGTCAACATTGAGAGCTCCTCTGTCGTTCGGAAGAGTACCGTCATCAACAATAGTGATAAAATCGGCAGCAATTTTTTGTCCCATTTTATCTGAAAATATAGATGTTTTCTTTCTGTTAAAATCAGCTTCAAAGGAATGTCCCATAGCTTCATGGAGAAGGATACCTGAACGGCCGGGCCCCATTACCACTTCCATTTCCCCGGCTCTTGGTTTTCCTGCCTTGAATAAAAGTGCAGTCTCATTGATAGCTTCTTTGGCAAGGCCATCAATCAGATCTTCAGTGAGAAACTCAAAACCCTTGCGGTATGATCGTGATACGGATGTGTTTTCTATCCTTCCGTTTTCTTCCATGATAGTTCTTGCTGCAAGATAGGTCATGGGCCTGTAATCCCATGTCAGTAAGCCCTCTGAGTTATAGAAAAGGATATAGGAACTGCTGTCGTTCATCGATATGTTAACCTTGTTGACACGGCTGTCTCCTGAAAATATTTTCTCATTCAGACTGGTCATATAAGGTACTTTTTCTTTAATAGAGACTTCTTCCCATGGAGTTATTATTGAATAAAAGGAAGGGGGCTGGAACTCTCTTATTTTCAATTCTTTTTGAGGAGAATTGCTGTCAGCGATGTTAGCCGCTGTGCGTGCCGCCTGTAGCATGGCTTCCTGAGAGGTATCTTCGGAATAGGCAAATCCTGTCTGTTCTCCTTTCAATACACGTATTCCCACTCCGTATTGGATATCGGAATATGCACTGTTAACTTTGTTATCCTGAAGAGCAGCTGTGTTAGTTACTGTGTGTTCAAAGAAGAGATCTGCATAATCAGCACCCTTCTCCATTGCAGTATTAATAACCTTATGTAGTTGTTCCGGGGATACTTCAAAATGATCAAGATAAGCCCCGGCATCATTGCTTACGGGAATCCTGTTGCATGATTGCAATATCGGAGGGATGAAAACAGAACCTGCCATAGTAATACCACTTAGTCTGATAAATTCACGTCTTTTTAGATACATGCTATTCTTTTTATAATTAAGAAATTAAAGTTATAGAAGATTTTTAAAAAACTTCCACTTTAGCCAGAAAAAAATAATAGTCACAGCCAAATAAAAACAGTAATTTGGATTGTTATTTATTTGTAAGTACAACATTTCCCATTCCCAACTGTCCTAGAGCTTCCATTTGCGAAGCCGCATCTCCTGCAATAATATAGTACATGCGGTCAGGAACTATGTATTTATCTATCATTTCTTTTGCTTCTTCAAGAGTCATGTTTTTAATGATATCTTCTTCTTTTTTTATGTAGTCATCTTCAAATCCGTATTTTGCCATGGAGGAAAGCATACCTGCCAGTGCTGCATTGGTTTCAAAACGGAGAGCGTTTGATCTGACAAGATAGTCTTTAACAAATATCAGATCGTCCTGAGAGAAGTTATTACTGTATTTCTCCATCTCTTCTTTAATTATTTTTACAGATTCAAAGGTGGCATCCGACCTAACACTGGTAGCTGCAACAAAGGGAGAAATGGTTTTCATACTCAGGAATGAGCTCGAAGCACCATAAGTATATCCTTTCTGTTCCCTCAGTATCTGATTCAATATGCTGGTGAAAGCTCCTCCCAGTCTGTAATTAATAAAGTCAGCCTTTATATAGTCAGGATCAGTTCTTTTTAAAGCAGGATAACCCGCGTATATTACTGACTGATAAGAGCCGGGAATATCAACGAAATGTATCTCAGATTTTTGTGGAGCTGCCGGTTCAGGGTAGTCATACTGTACGTTATCACCGCTTTTTATATCCCAGTCGTCTGCCAGAGCTGTCAGAGCCTCATCAGCCTGTTCTTTCGTAATGTTGCCTGCTATAAGGATCTTTGTGGCTTCCGGCTTAAAAGTTCTTTCATAAAATGCTTTAAGATCATCTATTGTCATCTTACCCAGTGATTCACGGGTTCCACGGGTGTTATAGCCAAATATATGATCAGGTCCGTATATCTTTCTGTAAAATGCTGAAGAAGCCACACTTGCAGGCTGGGCTTCAGACTGTATGATGTAATTGAGTGTTCTTGTCAGTGCCATCCTGAATTCTGCCGAATCCCACCGTGGCTCAAGGAGTATTTCTTTGATCAGAGAAAGGGTTTTCTCAAAATTACGGGATAGCATACTCGATTCAAGAGTTATTTCTTCTCTTCCTGCAGCCATTCTGATGGTCGAACCAAGCAGCTCTGTTTCTTCTTCAAGCTCTTCAGGTGTTTTATTCTTTGTTCCCTGCGGAAGGACGCTGGCCACCATTCCTGCAACACCTGGCATGTCAATGTTGTCCTGCATTACTCCGCCTTCGATCATAATGTTCATATGTACCAGAGGAAGCTCACTGTTAAGGATACCGTATACTTCTATCCCGTTTGGCAGTTCAGTACGCCATACTTCAGGTATATTAACTTCCGGTTCTTGTCCAGCTGCCGGTTCAATACTTCTGTCTATAAGGGAAGGTGTTTTTACTATCTCTTTCTCATCTGATTCAGGTATCTCAACACTGGTGGCATCACTGATATTTTCTTCTTTGATCAGCGCATTGACACTGTTTGCCGCAACCATTTCTGTCTGACCTTTTGGAACAAGACTGGTGACAATATGTGGTTTGTCTTTTATGTATTGATGATAAACCCTCATGATATCATCACTGGTGACAGCTTTTATGTTTTCAATATCTTTTTGAATATATCCCGGATCGCCAAGCATTACATTGTAGTAAGCCAGGTTGAACGATTTATTGAATACTCCGTTAAGTCCTTCATAGAAACTCTTTTCGCTCAGAGCTTTTATCCTTTCCACATCTTCCGGTCTGATACCCTCTTCTTCAAATCGTTCAAAAGCTTCAAATACGGCCTCTTCAATTTCTTTCAGGTTGATATCCTCATTTGCCCTCACCGAAACAGTAAACTCCCCGGCCAGTTCATTGGTGCTGTTGTATGCATTTGTTGAAGATGTTAATTGTTTTTCCCTGACTAAAACCTTATAGAGAGGGGCTTTTTTACCGTCTGACAGGATTCTGGCCAGAAAATTCAAAGCATACATGTCTTCATGAAACTCCTGTGGAACCGGCCAGACCATCGTTAACTCAGGTACATTGGCGAATCTGTCTTCATGGTACAGTTTTTTTGTACTGTCGAGAGATACAGTAATAGGATCCCTCTCTTTAACGTCACCATGAGGTTTTATTTCACCGAAATATTTTTCCAATAGTATTTTTGCCGAATCGCTGTCAAAATCACCGGCAAGTACCAGTGTGGCATTATTTGGGCCGTAAAACTCTGAATAAAAACTTCTTACATCTTCCGGCGTGGCATTCTTGATATCCTCCATCTCACCTATCACTGTCCAGCTGTACGGATGGCCTTCTGGATAGAGATTCTTGACAATGATTTCTTCTGTAAAGCCGTAAGGAGTGTTATCCATTACCTGTCTTTTCTCATTCTGAACTACATTCTGCTGGAGAGCAAGAGCAGAAGGGGTTACTGAATTGATGAAAAATCCCATCCTGTCTGATTCCAGCCATAATACTTTTTCAAGTGCATTTACCGGAAACACTTCGTAATAAACAGTAAAATCCCTGCTCGTACCTCCGTTATTGGAAGCCCCCATACCTTCTAGAACCATATCGAACTTTCCGGTTGGAACATTCTCAGAACCCATGAAAAGCAGATGTTCAAAGAGATGAGCAAAACCAGTCCTGCCGGTAGCCTCCCTGCCCGAGCCAACATGATACATGATTGCAAATGATATCATGGGATCGGAATGATCTCTGTGCAGTATAACTTCCAGTCCGTTGGACATGGTATACTTCTCATAGTTAAGACTAAAATCTTCATCCTTATTTTTCTTACACGATGAAGCAATGATCAGTATTATTAATACTGATATAAAACAAGTAAAAACAGGTTTTTTCATTTTATTAGTTTTATGTTGGCAATATCTTTTCTGAATTAAGATCTGTAAAATTAGAAAATAATTATTAAGCTTTACTTATTCAAAACTCATGAAGGGTAAATAATACCTGCTTTTTCACTATATTTCCATTGATAAAAACAACAACATATAACTAACATCACCTTTATTATCAATAATTACACATGAAAAAATTACTTTTTTCCGGTATCGTTATTACACTGAGCTATTTTTGGTCTCATGCACAGGCTCAGGAAAAATCATTTCGTGAGAATATATATTCATATCTGGAAAATACTTCTGTTTTTGAAGTTAACCAGGAGGAAGGACGTACACCTTTTATATCCTACAATTCGGTTACTGATGCACTAAATAACCGGAAAGAAAAAAGCAATGGATACTTATTACTTAACGGGACATGGAAATTCCTGTTCTCGGAAAAGCCGGACGATATTCCGGGAGATTTTTTCAAAAAAACCTTCAACGATAAGAAGTGGTCCAATATAAAGGTCCCATCAAACTGGGAAATGGAAGGATACGGAGATCCTCTTTTCAGAAATGTCAATACACCTTTTTCTCCAGATCCTCCGAATGTCCCCCGGGAATATAATCCCACGGGTTTATACAGGAGGTTTTTCAGTATTCCCGTATCATGGAGAAATAAAGAAATATTCCTCAGGATGGAAAAAACAGCTTCTGCTTCATTTGTATGGATCAACGGGAAAGAAGCAGGTTACAATGAAGGTGGTCAGGAGCCCGCTGAATATAATATTACAGAATATGTCAGCCCCGGACATAACACTATTGCTGTGATGGTTGTGAAATATTCTGATGGTTATTATCTGGAAGATCAGGACTACTGGAGGTTAGCAGGTATCTTTGATGATATATGGCTTTATGCTACACCGCAAACACGTATCTTTGACTGGCATGCAGTTACTGATCTGGATGACCAGTACCGGGATGCATCACTGGATCTTTCTGTCAGTGTAAAGAATTACAGGTCGGAGACAGAAGACGACATGGCAGTCAGGGCTGTTCTTTATAACAAGGATAGCAAGGTAGTTACTTCAATGATTTCTGATAAGTTCCGTTTAGGACCGGCGGAAATGCATAAAGTAAATCTCCGGGAAAAGTTAAATAATCCTCTTAAATGGTCAGCTGAAAAACCAAATCTGTATTTCCTGACTCTTGAACTGCTTAATCAATCAGGTAAGCCACTTGAGACCGTTTCCGGCCGTATAGGTTTTAAAGAGACTGAAATAAGAGATCAGGTTTTTTATCTGAACGGCATGCCTGTTAAGCTGAACGGAATAAACAGCCACATGCAGCATCCTGTTCTGGGACATACTATGGATGAGTCGACCATAAGGAAAGACATGAATTTATTTAAACAGTTTAATATCAATTGTGTTAGGATATCTCATTATCCTCCTGTAAACAGATATTTAGAGCTGGCTGATGAATATGGGATTTATATTGTTGATGAGACCGGAGATGAGGCTCATGCTACTGAATACCTTTCATACGATCCTGCATGGGAAGCCATGTATCGTGAGAGAGCCCGCAGGATGGTCCTGCGCGACAGGAACCATCCTTCAGTGCTTTTCTGGAGTGCCGGTAATGAAAGTGGAGAGGGAGATAATATCTGTGCGGTTATTGAGGAGGGAAGGAAATATGACAGTACAAGATTCTGGATGTATGGTGGAAATGCTGCCTTACATCATTGTGAAGAAATAATCGGGCCACGTTATCCAACAATTAATGAACTGATTACAGATGTATTCCTGGTACCGGAGAAGCTTGACCCACGACCATCATTCCTTGATGAATATCTTGCATTAACCGGTAACGGTGGAGGCGGACTGGATGATTACTGGGAATTGTTTTACCGTCATCCACGCAGCATGGGAGGTGCATTATGGGATTTCGTAAGTACCGGTATAACCGAAGAAATAAGAACGCTCTCAGACAGTTCCGGCTTTGATGTTAAAGCCCACTTGATGGGAGGTGCAAAGCTGGTCCCGGGTAAAGATGGCAATGCTCTGGACCTGAATGGTCATGATCAGTGGGTAGAAGTATACAGAGATGATGCACTGGAGATCAGCGGGAAAAAGTTGACAATCTCTTTTAAGGTTTTCCCGAGGAGTCTCAGTTATTCTTCAGGTACTTATATCACTAAAGGTAGTAATCAGTTTGGTATTGTTCAGGCAGGAAGGGATTCTCTTGAATTCTATATTATGACACAGTCACGGCATCATGTACGTATGGCTCTCCCTTCTGACTGGGAGTATAACTGGCATTTTGTAAGAGCATGGTACGATGGAAAGGCTATTTGTCTTGAAATAGACGGTAAGGAAAGCCGGAGAATACCGGTTTCCGGAAATATACGCAACACTCCTTTCCCTGTCAATATAGGAAGAGATGAAGAGATTCATGGACAGGAGACCACAGTCTATATCTGTGATGCAATGATTGATCAGCTTGCAGTTTTTGCAGATGTTGTTCCTTCAGAGTCATTATTGGAGCCATCAGGGGAAACAAAAAAGATGGCTGCTCTCTGGCTTGATTTTGAAAGTGTCAGAAATGAGGGGGAATTTTTCAGCTATGGTATAGGAGGAAGGACCTATGGTTCAATATGGCCTGACAGAAGTATACAGCCTGAAATGTGGCAGATCAAGAAGTCGGGGCAGCCTTTTACTGCAAGAATGATATCTCCTGCCAATGGGATAGTGGAGATAACAAACCGTTATCTTTTTACAAATCTGGATGAGATGGAGATCGTATGGGAATTGGAAAAGGGAGGAGAGATACTTGAACAGGGTGAAATAAACACTGATCTGGAGCCTCTTAAGTCAGCACTGATAGAAATACCTTATCATAAGCCTGTTATTGATCCTGGTGTTGAATACAGGTTGCTTATCAGCCTAAGGCAGAAAGAATCAAAATCTTGGGCAGAACCCGGATATGAGATAGCATGGGAACAGTTTGATCTGCCATGGTCGGTTGACAGCGATGAAGTAGAAGAAGAGCCTGAAGCTTTTTCAGTTATTAGATATGAAGACGGGATGCTGACAATTGCTGGTGATGATTACAGATATGTTTTCGATAGCCGGGAAGGAGCCCTGAGCTCCTTTATTATATCGGGAAAAGAAATGTTGAAGAGAGGGGCTATGCTTAATGTCTGGAGGGCTCCCCTGGCCAATGAAGTGGATGGCTGGGCCGCGTGGCGTTCAGGTTTTCAGTACAGACAGAGAGGATATGGAGGCTGGATATCCTCAGAGTGGTTCGCGTTGGGACTGGATAATATGAAAACGGTACAGGAGTCTTTTGATTACAAACAGAATGATGATGGAAGCATTACAGTCAGTATTAGGAATCTGAGCCGGCCTTCATCAGGATCACTGGCTTTTATTAACCATTATATATATACAATCAGCGGGTCCGGGGAAATGACTATAGATCATACTGTAATACCTGATGGCATAATGCCTCAATGGTTGCCAAGGATAGGCACTGACTGGGTGTTTGATCCTTCATTGAAAAATGTGGAATGGTATGGACGTGGTCCTCAGGAGAACTATCCTGACAGAAAAAGCGGATACAAAACAGGTATATACAACATGAAGACAGAAGAAATGTATGAACCTTATCTTTTGCCTCAGGATCATGGTCTGAGGACAGATACCCGATGGGTCAGAATGACTGATGATGAGGGCAGGGGAATAGAATTCAGCGGGAACTCTTTTTTCAACTTTAACATATATCCTTTTACTACAGAAAATCTTACAAAATCGGTTTATACCTATCAACTTGAAAAATCAGACGGGCTTACTTTTAATTTCGATTATGCAAGCAGTGGGGTGGGTTGTACGGCATTGTCTGTATTCCCTCAATATCGTGTTACACCACAGCGGTATGATTTCAGAATAACAGTACGCCCCTTTCATGGAAAGACCAATTGAATGGATACATGATCCACAATGATGATAATAAATAAAAATTTATTAAGTATGAAAAACAAGATAATCACATTTGGAGAAATTATGCTTAGGCTGGCTACGCCTGATCATCAGAGATTTACTCAGGCAGTTGCATATGAGGCATCTTTCGGAGGAGGAGAGGCAAATGTGGCTGTTTCGCTGGCAAATTATGGTCTGGATACTGAGTTTGTAACACGCTTGCCTGATAACGATCTGGGTAGGGCGGTTGTAATGGAATTACGCAGGCATAATGTAGGAACAAGTGGCATTATATACGGAGGGGAAAGACTTGGTATTTATTTTCTGGAAAAAGGATCTGTGTCAAGACCAGGTAAGGTGATCTACGACAGGGCACATTCTGCCATATCGGAAGTTCAGCCGGGTATGATAGATTGGGACAGGGTATTTTCGGAAGCCGGGTGGTTTCATTGGACAGGAATTACTCCGGCAATATCTCAGGGGGCAGCAGACGTATGTCTTGAAGCTGTTAAAGCTGCCAGAGCAAGAAATATAATGGTATCATGTGATATGAATTTCAGGAAAAACCTGTGGAAATGGGGGAGGAAAGCTGAAGAGGTGATGCCTGATATGGTTGAATATTGTGATATCATCCTTGGTAATGAGGAAGATGCTGAGAAAGTATTTAATATTCAGCCCGACAGAGGGGATGTTTCTGCAGGAGATGTGGACAGCTCCGGATATGAGTCGGTGTGTGCCCGGCTGAAGAATAGATTTCCGCAGGCAAAAAAGATAATTATCACTCTCAGGGGATCTGTAAATGCAGATCACAATACCTGGTCAGGGATATTATTTGATGGGAAAAAGTTTTTTAAAGCTCCGGTATACCATATCACACATATTGTCGACAGGGTAGGAGGAGGTGATTCTTTTATGGGAGGATTGATATACGGTTTACTCTCATATCCAGGAGATGACCAGAAGGCACTTGATTTTGCCGTTGCAGCTTCATGTCTTAAACATACTATTCATGGTGATTTCAATATGGTGACAATAAAAGAGGTCGAAACACTGATGAAAGGAGATGCATCAGGTCGTGTAGTAAGATGAAACTGTAACAGAACAGTAGGTTATCTGGCTGGGACGGACTTTAAAATATCTTTATTTACAAGAAGAATATTTTTACGCTCCATTTCAGGCGGACTGATTTGCCGGAACATATCTTCAGAGATTTCAGCTGTCACCCTTTTTGCAGGTACAGGTATTCCTGTAGCCAGTTCAATGGCTTTGGCTGTCATAGGATCGGATGGATCGCCAAAGGGAACCGCATTCAGCACATTGTCTTTAATTTTATGATCGGGTATCAATCCGTCCTCAAAATCTGTAAATCCTTCAGCATTTGAATATTTGGTTATTATAGGCATCATAGCCCATTCGTTATCCTGCTTAGATATGACAATAGATCCGACATACTTACCGTAAGTGTTTTCACCTATTTGCACTACATCCATGTATGGGTCAAGTCCTATCATTGTTAGTTCGCTTGCAGATGCTGACCGCCGGGTAGTGAGAAAATAAACCCGGTCCATATCAATATTTGCACCTGTTTCCATAAAGAGATCATACAGACCCATTCTATCATGTATTTCTGTATTATTATTATAAACATAGCTGATCATAAGGTTATGAGATGTAGTGACTTCAAGGGGAGCAATATTGGATGCCAGGTGAATGGCAGTGATTATTTCACCTCCGGAGTTATATCTAAGATCTATAATCAGATCGGAAATATTTTCACTTTTAAATTCATTGAATATTTCATCAAGGTGTGACAGAAAAACTTCATTTTCACCTCTGATAAATTCAACATATGCGAGATATCCTATTTTATGACCGTCAACATCAATTACTTTATGAGAAATTGCCGGGTCAGCGGAAATAACCCGTGCGGTCATATCCAGTGATTCTCCCGTATATACAGGTGTTCTGTTGACGATTGTTCCCAGCTGAACTGAATAGTCTGTGCGTGAATATTCCGAATAGTAATTGATGGTATCAAGGGGAGAATTATCTATCGAAATAATAATATCTCCTCTTTCCAGTCCGGCTTCGTCTGCCGGTGACCCCGGATAGACATAACAGACACCAATGATCACCTTGTAGTCTTCTGTAAGATAGAATGCCGGATAATATCCCATGGAAAGGGGTTCTCCTGCCAGTTCAGCAATGAGAGCTTTGTAATCGTCGGTAATATATGACCATCTGTCTTTCTCATTGTACAGAAGCTTATAGAAATAGGCTTCCGGATCAGCTTCCTTAGTAGAATCAATACCTTTAGTAAGATTATCATTCCACAGGTACCAGAACACGAGGTTGCTGTGGATCCATTTATTTGTAGCAAGAGTTTCCGCCGGGATACTGATTTCGTAATCATCATCGGTTATTTCTTCCTTCTTACAATAAGAGAACAGAAGGAGAATAGATAATACCGGGATAAGCAGGTACAGTATTTTTTTCATGGAGAATGTTTAACTAAATGGATCGATATGAAATATTACGGGTAACATCGTTTTTTATCTTCCTGGTCCTGATGAATATAACAACAGTTTCGGTTATAGACTCATTTATTTTTAATAATTCCGGCCTTTTTAAGATCTTCAATTGTAACGGATGGTTCTTCGTTGTTGATAATCTTTCTGACAACGATTTTTGCTGTTTTCTTTGCTTCTGATCTTGTTTTAAAACTGTTTTTTCCTTCGAGAGCCGGAATGTATGGCTGATACACCACTGTTTTACCTTTAACCGATATTGAATAACCATAACCATTGTTTATCGGAAATGTTTCAATATCAGGTTTAGTTCTCACATTGAGAAACACAAAAAACAGAATGACTGTTATTGCCGTGAAGCGTACAACAGCGATTATCCGTTTCTTAGAAGCCTGATACATATTCCTCGTCGGGAAGGAATTCAAACATGTCGTCAAAGCGGTAGGTACTGCTTCGTCCGGTCAGCACAAAACCCCGGGTTGAGGTATGTATTGAGACTGCTGCTGTACGGGCTGTGCCTTCAAAAGAGGTTGTTGCCTCCCAGAGGTCGACATCGGGTAAATACTCCCATGTGTCTGAACGGATAGAACCACTTTCTCCACATGTGAGAAATATTCTGTTGCCAATATTTACTATTACGGCATGTGATCTGGCAATAGCATAATCATCGTCGTAATCCTCATCGGGGTTTTTATTGGCTATATCTCTCAGTTGGGTCCATCCCTGTGTCGACGGGTCGAAACTCCAGAAATCGGTTATATACGAAGCATTGTTAATTCCACATACAAGATAAGCCTTACCGCCATGAACAAATGCTGTTGCATTGTTGCGTTTGGACCCTCCGGCAGAAACAGTTTGATTCCATGTATCACTCAGGGGATCATATTGCCACATATCTTTAAGGAAATTTCCGTCATAACCTGTTCCCAGATAACCTTTACTGTCAAGGCCAAAGCTCACCGCACCGGATCTTGCACTTCCACCGAAATCGGCTTTCTGTGTCCATGTATTTGAAGCAGGATCATATTCCCAGAAATCATTCAGGTAATCGTTCCCGTCAAACCCGGTTCCGTAATATCCTTTACCGTCAAGACTGAATGCTGTTGCTGTTGTTCGTCCTGTGCCGGGAAAAGCAGCTTTCTGTGTCCAGTAATCCTGTTCCACATTGTACTCCCAAAGGTCTGTCAGCCTGTCTCTTCCATCGTATCCTCCAATTACATAACCTGTTTCCCCGATACTGAAGGAAGAGGCATCACTGCGGGCAACCCCTTCAAAATCTGATCTTTTTATCCAGTCGCCATACTTTATTTCTTCTTCATCACATCCGGTTATTCCAAGAGCTAACAGAAAAACGGATGAAATCATTATTATCTTTCCCTTCATAATAATTCGAATTTTTAATAGTTTATTCAATAACGCAAAAGTATCTGTGAAAAGTATATTTTCAATAAGCTTCTATTGAAAGATACTTTTGGCCGGTAAATATATAAAAAGATACGACAGGATACAAAGTATTACAAGAATGTATTTTGCAGAAAAAAAATATAAATTTGCACCCATATTTACATTGTTTGTATAATAATTTTTATTACTCTTGTTGCCATGGTTTCCTTTGCCTTTTATCAGAGAGACATAAAAAAGAAAGATGAAATTTAAATATTGCAGGGTTTATTTTGCCCTACTGATTGGTTCAATATCCATTGGAGCTTGTACAAGCGACAATTTTATTATCGGAAGAGACTTTCTCGACAGTGGAGTACGTACAGTGCTAATAGACACCGTTAGTGTGAAAATGACCACTGTTGAAATAGACTCGTTAAAAACATCAGGTAATAATCTTGCACTTGTTGGTGCTTATAATGATCCTTATGCAGGCAGGACTGAATGTAAGTCATATATAAGTTTCGCCTTACCCCAGCAACAAAATTTTCCTCAACAAACGCTTGTTTTTGATTCTATTGTACTGGCAATGGTGTATAGTGGTGAGTGGCTAGGTGATACAGTACAGTACAATAATTATAATATCCATGCCCTGACAGAACCTGTTGAGCTACCTGAAAATAATTCTTTTTACAGTAATAATACGGCAACTTATGAGAGTGATCCTCTTACTACTTTTTCTGTAAAACCGGGATCACTTAAAAAAGATACCATGTCAGTCAGGTTGCCTGACAGTATGGGAGCTGATCTTTTTGAGAAACTCCGGAATTATGATGAATCGGTAATGGGTAATGAGGAAAGTTTTATGAATTATCTGCCCGGTCTGGCTGTCACGGCAGGCCTGGATAACAATTGTGTAATGGGATTTAGCCTGTCTGAAGATTCAAGTATGGTTATGAGGATATACTACCATTATTCAACCTGGGAGAAGATTTCAGAGGTTGTTTCAATAAAACCTTTTCCTGCCAGATGTTACTATAGCGTTGAGACAGACCGTACAGGTACTCCTTTTGAAAACCTGACAAGCAGTGGCCTGCCATCTTCGCAGTCTGACAATATGGCTCTTGTCCAGGCACTTACAGCTTCTTTTGTGAGAATTGAAATACCTTATCTGAACAATTTGTTATACCTTGGTGATTTCAGTACCATAACATCAGCTTTTCTTGTTGTTTATCCTGTGAAAAATTCATACGGAGAAACCAGTCCGCTTCCGAAGAAGCTTTCATTATTTATTTCGGATGAGAATAATATATCACAGGGATTTGTGACCAACTATTCCTCACAGGTCCCTCAGACAGGTAACCTGGTTGTTGATGAATTATTTGGCCTTGATACTTATTACACCTATGATATAACTTCTTTTCTCCAGGATCAGCTTGGAGCATTTGGGATACACAAGAGAAATCTCAATCTGATTATTCCGTCAGACGATCTTTCGGTAACACTGAATACTCTTGTTGCCGGAGATTTTTCACATCCAACAAACAGAATTAAACTGAAAATCTCTTATCTGATATATGACGGGAAGTAGAATAATTACAGGCTTATTATTAATATTGTCTTTCAGTACAATGAAGGCACAGGAATTGAATGTGTCTCCTTATTCAATCTTTGGTATCGG
>DAINPM010000016.1:0-36078 GCA_036743455.1 Bacteroidales bacterium
CAAACCCAGGTCGATGCTAAAAAAAACATCCTTATCGCTTATGTTTCGGCATACGGATATACGGGAGAAGCAGCTGAAATAATACGATCAGGGATAAAGGAAGCAGGAGATTTCAACGTGAAGATAGTTGATATTGAACATGTTGATCTTGCTGAACTGGAGGATATGATAACAGCTTCCAACGGTTTGCTTGTAGGTTCTCCAACTATAAACCAGAACACTTTGTTGCCTGTATATAAACTATTTGCTCTTATTAATCCGATACGTGACAAAGGGAAACTGGCCGGCACTTTCGGTGCTTATGGATGGAGTGGAGAAGCTGTGAAAATAATACGGGAAGCACTTAGGAATCTCAAACTGGAGATATTTGAAGAGATGGCACAGTTTAAGTTCAGGCCTTCAGGTACCAAGGAAGAGCCTTTGCGAATATTTGGAAAGAAATTTGGCGAAAAGTTCTCTGAAAAATTACAGAATTAAAAAATGTCTTTCAGAATAATCTGAGAAAAAATTCCTGAAATACTGATATTGAGTTATAGTTATAAAAAAGAACAGGGCACCTACAAGAGGTGCCCTGTAAATTTCAGGTTTCAGATCATTATGAGATTTTAATCTGTTTGCTGATCTTATTCTTCTCTTCTTCAACTTTCGGGAGTTCCACCGTCAGTATACCATCCTTGCAGGAAGCTCCTATTTTGTCCTTGTTTACATTCTCAGGAATATAGAAACTCCTGCAGAATGAAGAGTAATTGAATTCTTTCCTCTGATATCCTTCATTCTCTTCATTTATCTCTTTTTTCGATTCTGAAGAAATAGTCAGAACATCTTCGTTAACATCAATTTTCAGATCTTTCTTCTCTATACCCGGAACAGCCAGTTCGAGAGTGAAATTCTTTTCATTCTCTTTTATATTTACTGCTGGCATTGAGTTAGAACGGCTGGCCGGTACAGTGGTAAGAAAATCATCGTCGAACAGGTTCGACAACAATGGGCTGAAAGTTCTTCTGGTGATAGTTGGAAACATAGCTTTGTCCTCCATATTTTAAGTTATACTTTTTTATCACATTAATTTCAAGTTTTGTTCCAAAAATAAAAAGCTGCCTATATGGCATATGTTTTGCTTGCCGGCAGTCAAAATGACATGTTGTGAAAATCAAAAAAAAAAAGTTAGGTTTGTATAAAGGAAAAGCAGAGATATGAAAGCAACTTTCAGGAATATATTAATTTTTTCGGGCATTGTACTACTGCTTGCCCTTGCCTGGTATTTTAGAAATATTGTGGTTTACATACTGGTTGCAGGCATTCTTTCAATAATTGGAAGGCCTCTGGTAGATCTTTTTTCCAGAATAAAGATAGGGAGATGGACATTTCCCTTACCCCTGAGTGCTCTGTTGACCCTTATAATTCTCTGGGGAGTAATCTTATTGTTTTTTGCTATTTTCATTCCTCTCATCAGCAGGCAGATATCATATTTCTCAACGATTGACAGTTCCAAAGTAGTTCAGCTGATTGAAGAGCCAATAGCCCGGATTGAGAGTGTATTGCGGGCATTGAACAGCGATTTGTCAGCAGAGATGTCCTTAAAAGACTATTTCAGTGAAAAAGTAGCTGAAGTGCTAAATATAGAGGTAGTCCAGAATTTTGTAAGTTCAACAATTGGTATCCTGGGGAATATACTTGTAGCTGTATTCTCTATATCCTTTATTACCTTCTTCTTTTTAAAAGACCAGCATCTTTTTTTCGAATCCATACTGATGTGGGTCCCTGATAAGTATACTGATAATTTTTCAAGGGCTCTGTATTCAATTAAAAGTTTACTGACCCGATATTTTATAGGGATACTGATCCAGAGTACCTGTATAATGATCATGGTGGATCTGGGCATGACCATTGTAGGTATTGATTTTCAGCAGGCACTTATTATGGGCTTGATAGTAGGTGTTCTTAATATCATTCCGTACGTAGGTCCATGGCTGGGATTCCTCATCGCCGTTACTATGGGTGTGGCTTCCCATATAAATATGGATTTTCATACTGTTGTAATTCCTCTTGTTTATTATATGAGTATTGTGGTAGCTGTTGCTCAGTTCATTGATAATAATTTCCTTCAGCCGGTTATTTTTGCAAACAGTGTCAGAGCTCATCCTCTGGAGATATTTGTAATTGTTCTGGCTTCAGGTTTTGCAGCAGGAATACCGGGAATGATACTGGGTATCCCTGCATATACTGTTCTCAGGGTTTTTGGAAGGGAGTTTTTCTATAATTTCAAAGCTGTACAAAAAATCACTTCAGGATTGACTCCGGCAGATATTGGAACAACAATTACTGCCTCAAATGAGGAAGAAGAGTTATCCATATTTGGTGAAGAAAACAAAAAAACGGGACCTTTAACTTCAAAAAGACGAAAATAATTCCCGGGATAAAAGGACAATAAAATTCTTTGAGACAGGTCGTCTGGTCAGGCTTTTACTGTCTGAACAGCAGTGACAGAGCTGAAGAAAGCAGATAGAAGGGTATGATGAGAGGTGCTGCTCCTATGCCCAGGAAAACGATGGAAGCTAAGGTCAGAATAATAAGTATATACCTTGCTTCATTTCCTTTTATTTTAAGATTGTTAGTCTTGAGTGATATTAACGGAATCCTGCTTATCATAAGCAGTGCAAGGCTTATTGTTAGGATAGTGAGAAAAATTGTTGAATCAGTTATTCTTGCCAATAATTTGATATCTGTATAATGGACGGCAATGACCAGTGAAATTACCGCAAGTGCATTGGCGGGAGTGGGTAAACCTCTGAAAGATTTGACCTGTGTGTCGTCAATATTAAAAACAGCCAGTCGAAGTACAGCACACAGGCTCATAATAACAGGAGAGAAAAGTATAGCTGTTTCAGCCGGGCTTTTTGTGTTTTCAATAAAAGGGAAAGCCAATCCCAGTGAATATCCAAGTAGCTGGTAAATAATTATTGCCGGTGCAACGCCAAAGCTTACAGCATCGGCCAGGGAGTCCAGTTCTTTTCCAATGGGAGAATATGCCTGTAGCAATCTTGCCGAAAAGCCATCAAAAAAGTCGAATACCATTGCTGCCAGGATGAGCCATGAGGCTGTCAGTAATTGACCGTTAAAAGCAAAAATTATTGAAATAAAACCTGCTACAAGATTAAGAGAAGTGATGATATTTGGAATATGCTTCATTTTGAGGATATTATCAGAAGGATAGCAAAATTAAGATAAATTTCAGTAATAATATCAATTTGGTTAAATTTGGCTCAATGTAAAATGAACAGATGAATGAATTAACGAATATAAAGATAGCGGTTGATTTCGATGGCACCATTGTAGAACATATGTATCCTGAGATCGGGAAGGAAAAGTTGTTTGCATTTCAGACACTTAAAGAACTTGAAAAGAAAGGTGCAAAACTCATTTTATGGACTTTCCGTGCTGGCAGAGAACTGGAAGAAGCAGTGGATTATTGCAGACAGAACGGAATAGAATTTTATTCAGTCAACAGCAATTATCCTGAGGAGATTTTTGATGGAACAATAAGTCGTAAAATTGATGCTGATATATATATCGACGATAAGAACCTGGGAGGTTTTCCCGGATGGAGTGAAACGTGGCAGATTCTGTTTCCCTATGAGATGCTGCAGTTTGAAAACGAAAAACGTATTGCCGCTGCGCGAAGAAAAAAAATCAAAGATTTCTTCTTCGGTAAAAAGAAAAAAGATGCTAAATAATTGTTCTAAATATATGCTTGCTCTTATGACAGCATTATTGATTTGCTGGTCAATTTCCTGTTCGGGACGATCCGAAAAGAAAGATATGAGAGCAGACGAAACAGTTCCTGAATCAGTTTCGGAAGTGTTTGTTAAACTCATAGATATTGTTTCTCCGGAGGATAATTCGGAATATATTACCGGAGACCGGATAAAAGTAAAAATAGAGCCTATAAGGAGAGAAGAGAGAATTGATTCCGTAACATTGTTCTATGATGGTACAAGACTGATTTCACTTACAGGTATTCCGTGGGAGTACACCATCCCATCAGATATTATCTCCGCAACAGGCAGGAAATCACTTAAGGCTACTGCCTACAGCAATGGAAAAGCAAGAACATCAATAACCCGTTTTGTGAAAGTTAAATCCGATATTGAGCCCGAACGCTACAGTTACAGGGTTATAAATTCTTATCCTCATGATGAGGAGGCGTTTACTCAGGGGTTATTTTTTAATAACGGCCTTCTGTACGAAGGGACGGGTGAGACTAATTCCAGTCTGAGAGAGGTTGAACTGACTACAGGGAAGGTGATTCGGCAGGTTAATCTGGACCCTTCACTCTTTGGCGAAGGCATTACATTGTATAAAGAAAAAATTTTCCAGATAACCTGGACATCAATGGTGGGATTTGTATATGACCTGCAGACTTTCAGGCAGTTGAATAAAATATATTACCAGACCCAGGGTTGGGGATTAACCACTATTGATGACCGTATAGTAATGAGTGACGGCACAAATATCTTGTATTTTATTGAACCGGAAATGTTTACAGTGGTGTCACGTATCGAGGTATGCGATAATAAGGGAGAGGTGGACCAGCTTAATGAGCTTGAATATATCGACGGTGAGATATGGGCAAATATATGGAATACAGATCTGATTGCGCGTATTGATCCGGGTTCAGGGAAAGTTCTGGCATATATTGACCTGAGTGGTATACTGAAAGATCCTGTAGTTAACACAAATGAGGATGTTCTGAATGGTATAGCATGGGATAAAGAAAAGGGAAGAATTTTTATTACCGGGAAGAACTGGCCCAGGTTATTTGAAATAAAACTCGTCAGATAATTCTATCACCATACACTACATTCACTGCTCCGGGGATTATGCTGAATTCGACAGGAGTATGGCCGAGAGATTCTCCATCAGCTTCCGCGTATAGTAATGCTTCCGACTTAATACTAACTTTTTTTGCGCGAAAACCGTCAATTTTAGGGTGACTCAGTATTGTGCCATCGTAAAGTATCTTAAGGCTCTTTATGATCTCAATTCTTCCCATTTCACGGATAACAGTTATGTCTAGAAGACCATCATCGGGAAGGGCTTCCGGTGTCTGTCTCATACCGCCACCACAATATCTGCCGTTACCAATATTAATAGAAAAAACTTTACCTGAATAGGGTTTATCATCAATGGTAATATCTGTTTTTGTATTCCTGAATACCACAAGACTACTAAGCAGATTAAGTAAATAAATAGCCTGGCTGCTTCTTCCTTTTTCTTTCTGTTTATTTGTTTTTTTTACTACAAGAGCTTCATATCCAAGTCCTGCGATATTTATAAAATATCTTTGCTTCTGCTTATCTCCATCATTGTATTTAATTATTCCTATATCGTGAAGGAATATTTTATTTTCTTTTATCACATCAACGGCTCCTTCATAAATAAGAGGGATACCGAACATTTTCCCCCAGTCGTTGCCTGTGCCGACAGGTATCATACCTACTGAGATCTGTCGGGGAGAGCATTCTTCCTGAGAGAAGATTCCGTTAATGACCTCATGAAGAGTGCCGTCACCGCCTACTGCAATGATCTTTCTATAACCTTTTATGACAGCTTCTCTTGCAAATTCAATGGCCTGATTTTTCCTTTCTGTGAATTTAACTGTTATGGGTATGGATCTTTTTTCGAAAAGACTCGCTATCCTGTACCAGTCTTTTTTACCTTTACCTTCACCTGCATTTGGGTTTACTATTGTGTACCAATAGTGGCTTATTTCATTCACTGACATGGCGTGACATATTTTTTCGAAATATAAAGATGTGAATAATTACCGTAAACAAAAGCGTGCCAGAGCTTTTCTGACAATTTAGAAAAAGTTATTAACTAAAACGTAAAATATCCCATAAGGCACAAATAGTGAATACTATACATACAAAAAGCAGTAAAAATATTGTTGATAAAATGTTGATAAGCCCGGAATAAATGTTTACAATTACATCTTTCTGTTTCCGGCGGCATGGTAGTATAATTGGTAAATTTGAAGCGCAAAATAATACAAAAAAGGAAATAAATGGCAAGAATAATATCGATAACTAATCAGAAGGGTGGTGTAGGGAAAACGACCACTGCTATCAACCTGGCAGCCAGTCTGGCCGCTCTTGAGAAAAAGGTTCTTATCATTGATGCGGATCCTCAGGCCAATGCCACTTCCGGTATAGGTATTGATTCAAGGCAGTTGAAGAGCACTATATATGATTGTCTTATTGACGGCAAGGATACTGAAGAAACAATAATAGGCTGTGAAGTGGAAAATCTTTCCCTGATGCCATCCAATATTGATCTTGTCGGGGCTGAAATCGAAATGCTTGAGAGGCCGGAAAGGGAAAAGATTTTAAAAAATATACTTACATCATTAAAAAAGGAATTCGATTATATTCTGATAGATTGTTCTCCTTCTCTCGGGCTTCTTACTGTGAATGCTCTTACTGCTTCCAATTCAGTTATTATACCTGTGCAGTGTGAGTATTTTGCTCTTGAGGGACTGGGGAAACTGCTGAATACAATAAAAATTATTCAGTCTAATCTGAATCCTGATCTGGAAATTGAAGGTTTCCTTCTTACGATGTACGATTCACGACTGAGATTATCAAATCAGGTTGCAGAGGAGGTGAATAAACATTTCCAGCAAATGGTTTTTAAAACTATAATACAGCGGAATGTAAAACTTTCAGAAGCTCCAAGTTTTGGTCAGCCTGCCATTTTATATGATGCTGATTCAAGAGGAACGGTTAACTATCTTAATCTGGCCCGGGAGTTGATAGCGAAAATGGAAGCTAAAATTAACGAGGTATAATAAAAAACAAATGGCAAAGAAAAATGCATTGGGAAGAGGGTTGGGCGCTTTAATAGAAGGTGTGGAAAAAGAAATACTCGAAAAGAAAGTCGAAGCAAATAAAGATATTTCTGTCGATTCTATTGATGCGAATCCTTTTCAGCCCAGAACAAGTTTTGATGAACAATCTCTGGAAGAACTGGCTTCATCAATAAAGAAGATAGGGGTAATACAGCCACTGACGGTAAGAGAGGCAGGCGATGGACGATATCAGCTCATTGCCGGAGAAAGACGTCTTAGAGCTGCCAGGCTTGCAGGGCTGACACATGTGCCGGCATACGTACGGACAGCAGATGATCAGGCTATGCTGGAACTGGCTCTGGTAGAAAATATACAAAGGGAAGATCTTGATGCTATTGAGGTAGCAATATCCTTTCAGAGACTGACAGAAGAATGTAAACTAACGCAGGAAGAACTGAGTGAAAGAGTGGGAAAACAAAGATCCACAGTGGCCAACTACCTGCGTTTGCTTAAACTACCTGCCGAAATACAGCTTGGAATAAGAAACAGGCAACTGTCAATGGGACATGCCCGTTCTCTTATAAACATTGAAGATCCAAAAAAACAGATAAATGTATACTATAAAATTGTTGATGGTGATCTGTCAGTGCGACAGGCAGAGAAACTGGTAAGGGATATGCAGGCGGATAGAACACGCGATCCGGAGAAACATGAGAAAAAAATAAAGCTTAACGAGGATTTTGTACAGTTGAAAAACCATCTTAACCGAATCTTTTCCGCAAATGTTAATTTCAGAATAAATGAACAGGGGAAGGGGAAAATTGTGATACCCTTTGAAAACCCTGAAGAGATGGAACGTATTTTGGGAATATTTGATCGTCTCAACTCCTGAAAATAATTATCTTTGTCGCGCCGTTATACTGTTACCGTTTACCTAACGGTTATTGATATATTTTGAGGGCGTACAAAAAAATATCACTTCTTCTGTTAATCTTCCTGTGTTGTTGGTATGCAACCATAAATGCCCAGGATACACTGTCTGTTGCTGACAACGGGAGTCACATTACCAAAGCCGATCCACTCAAAGCCACAATGCTGGCAGTCGCTTTTCCCGGCCTCGGTCAAATATATAACAGGAAATACTGGAAGGTGCCTCTGGTATATGCAGGCTTTGGAGGGGTTATTTATTCAATACACTATAATACATCAAATTACAATACCTATCTCAGAGCTTATCAGGATTTTACAGATAAAATTCCTGAAACGGATTCCTATCTTGATCTGATAAAAAATGCCGACCCTGCCACTTACGACCCTGTCCTCTTTCCAGATAGCTATGATAAATCAAATGAAGAATGGTATAAAGAAAGAATGTTAAGAGGGGTGGATTATTATAAAAAATACCGTGATCTTTCGTATATTGGCATAGCAGCCTGGTTTTTACTAACAGTGCTCGATGCAAATGTAGATGCCAGCCTGTCAGGTTTCGATGTAAGTGATAATCTGGGCTTGAATATTATTCCTTTATCGATGCCATTATATGGACAGTCATTGCCGGTAATGAATTTGAATATAAAATATAAATTCTGATTAAATAATTATTAATGAAAATTGTAACTGTTATTCTGTGTCTCTTGTTTTCTTTTCCTGCCGTCAGGGCTTTTTCTGTTAACGATACTATAATCATCCATTCTGAGATAAGTATTGATCGTATGAGTACGGATCTTGACAGTCTTGTGAATGACTGGCATGTGAAACAGATGTTATGTAACAATCCATTGATCCTGACAGATGACACAATAGGAATTGAATATCCGGATTCAATATATACTTCACGTCTTGCGAGGATCAATTCAGTCATTAAGCTCAATTATAATAGTATTATCAGAAATCATATTCATGTTTATACAATCAAAAAACGTGACCAGTTCAGGGTTATGCTGGGGCTTAAGGATTATTATTTCCCCATGATTGAAGATATTTTTGATTATTATGGTATCCCTGCTGAATTAAAGTATATGGCAGTTATTGAGTCTGCTTTAAATCCAAATGCAGTAAACAGGCGTTCCGGTGCTACCGGGATGTGGCAGTTCATTTACAGTACAGGACGCTCTTATGGCCTTACGATAAATTCAATTATTGATGAGCGTCGCGATCCTGTCAGAGCCACTCATGCTGCAGCAAGGTATCTGAAGGATCTGTATGGTATTTATAACGACTGGATCCTGGTAATAGCCGCTTACAACTGTGGTCCTGGTAATGTAAATAAAGCTATAAGACGATCGGGTAACAAAAAAGATTACTGGGATATTTATTATCGCCTGCCAAGGGAGACAAGGGGATATATCCCACAATATATTGCAGCCGCTTATGCCATGAACTATTATCCGGAACATAATATTCAACCTGTCCCTGTTAACTTCCCCATAGCCACCGATACCATAATGATAAATACCGACATGCATCTGTCACAGATATCAGAAGTACTGGGCTTGTCTTCCGGAGAATTACGATCACTTAATCCACAGTACAGGACAGGTCTTATTCCCGGTTCAGGTAAACCTCAGCCTATAACTCTTCCTATGAATTATCTGGGTAGTTTTATTGATCTGAGTGATACTATACGGAATCATAAGTATGACCTTTATCTTAACAAGGAAACAGTTATAGCAGATCCAACCAGATCAGTTTATGTATCTCCGGATGTTAAGGGTAAAACCAAACTTATTTATAATGTGAAGGAGGGTGATAACCTTGGCTATATTGCAGAATGGTATCATGTGGGATTATCGGAATTAAGGTACTGGAATAATATTTATCGTAATATAATCCGGATTGGTCAGCAACTTACTGTTTTTGTTGATCCTGACAAGGCAGATCTGTATTCAAAAATAAATACAATGTCGTTTGCCGAAAAGCAGGCCTCAATTGGCAAAAGTGTTTCTGTACCTGAACCATTGCCTCTTGTAGCAGGTTCCCGGGAACAGGATGGCGATTATGTTACTCATATTGTCCGTTACGGAGATACTATATGGGATATAGTAAAGATGTATGGAAATGTAACGACAACAGAAGTGCTTAATCTGAATAATATTTCCGATCCGCAAAAGATACAGGTAGGGCAGAAATTAAAAATCAGAAAAAGAACTGAATCCTGAAGTCAGGAATATCTCTCTTAATACCTGTTTGGAATATTGTTAACGGCTATGTATCATTAAAATATCTCAGATAGAAATATTTCCCGATACCGGTCGTGCATAAGCTAACACATCAGTTCCTGTTATATCATCCTTGCACAAGATTATCAGTCGTTCCAAAACATTTCTGAACTCTCTGATATTACCTGTCCATTGAATTTTCTGGAGTTCTTCAATGGCATCTTTTGTGAGGTTTTTTTTGCTCATGCCATATTCTTTGCATATCAGTGTGTTAAAGTGATCTGCCAGAAGTGGAATGTCATCTGATCGTTCATTCAGTGTAGGGACGTGGATGAGTATTACACTAAGCCTGTGATAGAGATCTTCTCTGAAGTTATTGGCTTCTATCTCTTTTTTTATGTTTTTGTTTGTTGCTGTTATTACTCTTACGTTAACCTGAATATCCTTGTCCGATCCCACTCTTGTTATCTTGTTTTCCTGAAGAGCTCTCAGTACTTTTGCCTGAGCAGACAGGCTCATATCACCTATTTCGTCGAGAAACAGGGTTCCTCCATCGGCCTGTTCAAATTTTCCGATCCGTTGTTTTATTGCTGAGGTAAATGAACCTTTTTCATGTCCGAATAACTCACTTTCAATAAGTTCTGAAGGTATGGCTGCGCAGTTGACTTCCACGAAAGGTCCTTTGGCCCTGTTGCTTTTTTCATGTATCTGATGAGCTACCAGTTCTTTTCCGGTACCGTTAGCTCCTGTAATCAATACCCTGGCTTCAGTAGGTGCTACCCTGTCAATCATATCCCTGACCTTCCTTATAGCTTCCGATTCACCTACTATCTCATACATTTTGCTTACTTTATTTCTGAGAACCTGCGTCTGGGTTATAAGTGTTGACTTATCCATGGCATTGCGTATGGTTATCAGAAGCCGGTTAAGGTCAAGTGGTTTTTCCAGAAAATCGTATGCACCCTTTTTGATAGCATCAACTGCAGTATCAATATTCCCGTGTCCCGATATCATCACTACCGGAGTCAAAGTGGATATTTCCATTATTTTCTGCAGCACTTCTATGCCATCCATTTTCTGCATTTTTATGTCGCATAAAACAATATCGTAGTTATTGGCGGAAAAGAGTTCAAGGCCAGAGGGACCATCTTCTGCAAGATCGACTTCATATTTTTCATACTCCAGCACATCTTTCAAAGTATTTCTGATTGCTTTCTCATCGTCAATCACTAATATTTTCGCCATAAGTAAAAACTATTATCAGGTTAATAATGATTAAGTTAGAAAAATCCAGAATCCTTATTACAGGACTGGAATGGGAAACGGTTTAGCCGAAAGGTCTATCCGCTATATTTCAACCATTTCCATAATTCTTTCCAGGATGTTTTTTTGCCGTACATCAGAATACCTGTTCTGTAAATTTTTGCAGCCATCCACACAAAGGCCAGGAATGTAATTACCATCAGGGCCATTGACAGAATGATCTGCCATAGTGGAACTCCAAATGGTATACGGGCTATCATTACAATGGGAGAAGTAAGAGGTATAATGGAAAACCAGAAAGAAAGTGAACTTTCCGGGTTCTGCATTGTTCCCACAGCAACCATCAGGCCTAGTATTATTGGAATAGTAACAGGTAACATGAATTGTTGTGTTTCTGTTTCATTGTCGACAGCAGACCCAATTGCAGCAAAAACCGATGCATACAGAAAATATCCTGTAATAAAATAAAAGATAAAGGAGAAGATAATCAACAGCCAGTCCTGATTTAAAGCACTTTCGAACATTTTTGAAAACTCTTCCATTTCGGGAGATAGTGCTTCAACTGTTTCTTCTGCATTAACTGTCATATTATTTTCCGACATAATATTCTGAGGAATATTTTGTGTTATTTCCGTTATGCCTGATTCTTTCAGAACAGTTCCTTTAACAAAGGCTACTGCCCCAACAGTTAATATCACCCAAATCATGAATTGTGTCAGACCGACCAAAGCTATTCCGATAATCTTACCCAGCATCAGCTGAACGGGTTTTACTGAGGATACAATAACCTCGACAACCCTGCTTGTTTTTTCTTCTATCACTCCTCTCATTACCTGGGAACCAAAAATGAATACCAGCATATACATGAGGAATCCTCCTAAATAAGCAAGGATCATGGCAATACCTGTACTGGTTTCTTTAGCCTGACCTGAATCATCAATCTTAATAGTCTGAATGTCGACGTTAGTCCTGATACTCTTTAAGATACTATCAAGATCTTCTATGTTGTAAGCAAGTAATTTCTGTTTTTCTATTTCTTTTTCAAGTGAACCGGATATATGATCAAGAAGTCCTATGGGGGGTTGTTTTTTTGATATAAGCTGAATAGCATTAGGAATATTAATCACTTCCGGTGAAATATACAGAATACCGTAATAACCGGCTTCTTCAAAAGTTTCTTTCAGATCATTGACATTTACATCTTCGAGATACACAAATTCAGCATCATTTGTGTTGGGTATAACATTTTTAAACAGGTCAGAACCATCTTCTATCACTGCAATTTTTTTAAAGTCCTTATCTCTGTCGCTCATCATAAGAACTGTTGGCAGAATAATCAATGCTGCCATCAGAATGGGAGCGAGGATGGTCATGATAATAAATGACTTCTTTCTAACCCTGGTTATATACTCTCTTTTAATAATGACAGCTGTTTTATTCATATTCCGGGAAAATTTGAAATTAGGGATTCTAATTCTGTGCTCTCACCACTCTGATAAAGATATCGTTCATAGAAGGTAATGAAGGGTTGAATGATAATATCTCACCAGCTTTCATTAAATGGCTAAGGATATCATTTGTTATTATGTTTTCTGTGGTTTTAATCCTGATAATGCTCTTATTATCATTGTCTTGCCTGTTTAATACTGTAAAAAGATTATTGTCTTCTATTGTTACATCACCTTTAAAAATAAGGTCATATTCATTGGCAGCCCATTTTTTACGGATTTCATCCACTCTTCCTTCAAGGATGGTTTTTGATTTATTTATAAGAGATATATTGTCACACAATTCTTCAACTGATCCCATGTTATGGGTTGAGAAAATGATTGTAGCACCTCTTTCTCTGAGGAAGAGTATTTCGTTTTTGATGATATTTGTGTTTACAGGGTCGAATCCTGTGAATGGTTCATCGAAAATAAGAAGTTTAGGTTCGTGAAGTATTGTTGTAATGAATTGTACTTTTTGCTGCATGCCTTTTGATAATTCTTCAACTTTTTTATCCCACCAGTCGACTATCTCAAGTTTTTTGAACCAGTATTTAAGTCTTTTCATTGCCTCATTTTTTGACAGGCCTTTTAGTTCTGCAAGATAGATGGCCTGTTCGCCAACTTTCATTTTTTTATAAAGTCCTCTCTCTTCAGGAAGATAACCTATAACATGTACATCATCTGGAGTAAGTTTTTTCCCGTTCATAAACAGTTCTCCCGAATCAGGACCTGTGATCTGGTTTATAATTCGTATAAGGGTTGTTTTCCCTGCACCGTTAGGGCCAAGCAATCCAAAGATTGATTGTTCTGGTACTGAAATGCTTACATTATCCAGAGCTGTGAAACGGCCGAATTGTTTAGTGACATTTCTTGCTTCAAAGAGTGGCATGATAATAAATATTGATTTCTGAGGGACTGTAAATATAGAAAAAACATGTATATTTTATTATTGTTATTCAAAATAACCCTTCATTCTTTCAAAAAAGCCTTTATCACTCTTATCGGGATCTGGGGTGAAAGATGTGGATTCCTTGAATTTCTCTATTATTCTTGATTCTTCTTTTGAAATGTTTTTTGGAATCCAGACGTTCACATTTACCAGTAGGTCTCCGCGGCCATAGCCATTCACTTCAGGCAGTCCTTTACCTCTGAGGCGCAGTATCTTTCCGGGTTGAGTGCCGGCTTCAATTTTGATCTTCACTTTATTATCTACAGTCGGGACTTCTACATTTGTTCCCAGAACAGCGTCGGGAATACTTATGAATAAGTTATAAATCAGGTCATTGCCTTCTCTGATCAGCTCAGGATGGTCAATTTCATCAATAATTACGAGCAGATCACCGTAGATACCCCCTCTTCTTGAGGCATTTCCTTTACCGCTAACCGTCATTTGCATACCTTTGGCTACACCGGCAGGAATATTTATTTTAATGATATCTTCTTTTTGCACTATCCCTTCTCCGTAGCATGACGGACATTTTTTTGTAATGATTTTTCCTTCACCTCCACATGAAGGACAAACAGAAGTAGTTTGCATCTGTCCAAGCAGGGTGTTGGTAATACGTGTAACATGGCCTGTTCCCCGGCATGTGGAACATGTTGAAATGCTGTCTGAGTCAGCTGCTCCTGTGCCCTCACAGCGAGGACATGTGTCATATCTGGAGACTTTGATTTTTTTCTCGGTGCCGTTGGCAATTTCTTTGAGAGTGAGTTTGACTTTAACCCTCAGGTTGGATCCTTTGTTTACTCTCCGGCCGCTTCGTCTGCTGCCTCCAAAAGCACCAAACCCTCCGAATGCATCTCCGAAAATATCACCGAAAGAGGAAAAAATATCTTCCATAGTCATTCCGGCACCACCGAAACCGTTACCACCTCCCATTCCGGCATGACCAAAGCGATCATAACGGGCCTTTTTATCATCGTTGCTCAGTATCTCATATGCTTCAGCTGCTTCCTTAAAGTTTTCCTCAGCTTCCTTATTACCAGGATTCTTGTCCGGATGATATTTAAGGGCCTGTTTCCTGTATGCTTTTTTAATTTCATCCTTTGTGGCGTTTTTGGAAAGACCAAGCACCTCATAATAATCTCTTTTTCCCATCCTGTTTCCTTCTTTTGTGCTCCAGATATGCTGAAAGCTTATTAGTTATTCCCCTACAACAACTTTTGCGTGTCGTATTACCTTGTCCTGAAGGTAATACCCCTTCATTATAACCTCCACAACCTTACCTTTCCTGTCTTCCTCCTCAACAGGTATCTTTGCCACAGCATCATGCAGCTCGAAATCAAAGGGTGTGTTAAGGGCATCTATCTCTTTTACACCGCTTTGTTTGAAAAATTCTGTGAATTTTGTATAAATAAGATCTATCCCTTCCTTAAGGGATTTAAAGTCGTTGCCTTGTTCAATGTGTGCAAGAGCTCTTTCAAAATCATCCATTACGGGAAGTATCCTTAGAAAAAACTCTTCACCGGCATGTTTTGAAAGATCTATCTTTTCCCGAAGGGTTCTCTTACGGTAATTATCATACTCAGCTGACAGACGGATATACTTATCCTGTATTTCTGCCAGTTTTTCCATAAGCTGTTCCTTCTCAGATACAACTTTGTCATAATTTTCTTTATCTGTTTCCGTGCACTCCGCAGATGGCCTTTCTGTTCTTATGTCATCTGGCTTATCTCCATCCATGTCCTCTGTAACTTCTTCAGACTTAGTATGTGCCTTATATTCAAATGTTTTGTTGTTTGTGTTTTTTTGAGATTCATGCTGTTCAGGTGTTTTCTTTTTTCCCATCTCCGTATCAGTTAAAAGTAATACTACTCCATTAGCAAATTATCTGCCAGTCCTGTTGTTTTGACATTTTGACAGATAAGAAAAAAATATAACAGTGAAGGGAAGATTATTTTTTCTTTGCCGCAAGGAGAGAAATTGCAAAATATTTTTATACTCTTTTTATATCGGCTCCCAGTGCATTCAGTCTTTTATCAATATCCTGATAGCCTCTGTCTATTTGTTCAATGTTATGTATAACACTTTGTCCTTCAGCTGACATGGCAGCTATAAGCAAAGCTACGCCAGCTCTTATATCGGGGGATGACATCACTGTGCCCCGTAGTCTTATCATTTTATCGAGGCCGATAACTGTTGCTCTGTGGGGGTCGCACAGGATAATCTGTGCTCCCATGTCAATTAGTTTATCAACAAAGAACAGGCGGCTTTCAAACATTTTCTGATGGATAAGTACTGACCCCTTTGCCTGAGTAGCTGTTACGAGGAATATACTAAGAAGATCGGGAGTTAGTCCGGGCCATATAGCATCGGCTATGACCATAATTGAACCATCGATAAAAGTTTCAATCTCATAATGAAGCTGATGAGGAACAATAATATCGTCACCGGCTTTTTCCAGGTTAATTCCAAGTCTTCTGAAAGAATCGGGTATAATACCCAGGTTGTCGTATGAAACGTTTTTTATTGTCAGCTCAGATTCTGTCATTGCTGCCATACCGATAAATGATCCTATTTCGATCATATCGGGAAGGATCTCATGGATACAGCCGGTTAATTCTTTTACACCTTCTATGCGGAGAAGATTTGAACCTATACCGTCTATTTTTGCTCCCATGGATACAAGCATTTTACAGAGTTGTTGTATATATGGTTCGCATGCAGCATTATAAATAGTGCTTGAACCTTTTGCCAGTACTGCAGCCATAACAATATTTGCAGTACCGGTAACTGAAGCTTCATCGAGGTGTATATATGTTCCGTTCAATGTACTTGCCTCCAGTTTGTAGAATGAACCTGTGCTGTCATATTCAAAATTTGCTCCAAGTTTCCTGAAGCCGATAAAATGGGTGTCAATACGGCGACGTCCTATCTTATCTCCTCCGGGCTGTGGAATGAAAGCTTTTCCAAACCGGGCAAGGAGTGGACCGACAACCATAATAGATCCTCTCATACTGATACTTTGATCTCTGAATTCTTTGGTCTGAAGATAATCGAGATTGATATTTGAAGCTTCGAAACTAATAACAGAACGGGATTCCCTTTTCACCGTAACTCCAAGGGAAATCAATAATTCAATGATCCTGGATACATCAGCTATATCCGGAAGGTTTTTAATTGTTACTTTTTCCGGAGTCAGTAGTGTTGCACAGATAATCTGCAGAGCTTCATTTTTTGCACCCTGGGGTATTATCTCACCCTTGAGGGGTTTTCCACCCTGGACAATGAAAGTACTCATTAGGGACGGCTATATCCTTTTTTCTTGCTATAGTGTTTATTCTGTTGTCTGTTTTGTGATTTTCCCTGTGACTTTTTCTTTGTTTGTGGCAATAACTCTTTTACTTCAAGAATTTTAATGTTATCAGAAACCTTTAGCATACCGCGCGAAAGAGATTTGAGGTCGTTGATAATGACTTCATCGGCTACCTGGCTTCTGTTCCATGTAACATAGGCTTTTTTCATCTGATTTACTATCAGTGTAATAAGGTATTCTTTTTCCTCGCTTTCATCCATTTCAGCAGTGGCTTCGATCATCATCTCAATCACTCTGCCATAATGAAGGAACTTGATATCTCCCTGTTTATAAGGCACCTGCCGGGGTTTTTCAACGAATTTGGTTGGTTCAGGGACAGGATAAGGAGAGTCTATATCGAGTTCAAAATTTGCAATAAGGGCAAGATGGTCCCATAGTTTATGTTTAAAATCTCCTTCATCACGAAGGTGAGGATTCAGGTTGCCCATTATCTGGATAATAGTTTTGGCAGCACGGTTTCTCTCATTTCTGTCTTCTATCGTTTTTATGTGGTCGACCATTTTCTGTACATTCCTGCCATATTCAGGAAGAGCCATCCGCTTTCGCTGGGTATTGTAATCGTATAACATATTATTGTATTAATCTTTATTTTGCAAATCTATTAATTAAAAGCCAATTAAGAAGGGAAAATTTTTTTTTATGTCAGTAATTCAGAGTCCACCTGCCATCAAGATAGCGGTATTCATTTAGATTAAGGTTTTCACGGTTGAGGAGTCTGCGCGAGATTGAAATGAAATTTTTCATTTGAACATAGTCATCATTGAGAGGGAAAAATCCGGGATCGTTTTCAAATTTAGAACAGGGCAGTATATAGAATTTTCTGATGCCGTTCATAATGGGAGTATACACCCATGTAAGGTAATAGCCGGCTTCAGTTATTTCTATCGCGTCTCCTTTTTTTACCATTTCAAGTCTGATCATTGACCCTCCGTCTGTCCGTTCTTTTCTCTGGTTTGAGACGAAATTTCCCAGAGAATAAACGACTGCTTTACCATATTTCAGTGAATCGTCTTTGTACCACATCATTTTCTGGAGTACATGGGGATGGGAGCCTATAATAAGATCGGCTCCCCGGTCAAGCAGGCAGTCAGCCAGTTCAGTCTGGTCGCGCGAAGGTATGGTATCATATTCAGTTCCCCAGTGAAGATAAAGAACCAGAATGTCAGGTTTCTTTTCTCTGGCTTTTTTTATATCGGCAATAATTAATTCTTTGTTGAGCATATTGACAATGGCAGGTTGTGGCACTCTTAACTCGTTGGTTCCGTAAGTATAGTTAAGTATCGCCACGGATATATCGTTTGCGGTGAGGATGAGAGGCTGGAGGGAGTCTTTTGCGGACGTGGAGGTGAAAGTGCCTGTGTGAGGCATTCCGATGCTGTCCAGCCGGTGTATTGTACCGGTAATGCCGGGCATACCCCTGTCGACAGAGTGATTATTGGCAGTCACCAGGCAGTTGATCCCGGCATTGAGGCAGGCTGTTGCCAGAGCTGCCGGTGAACTGAACTGAGGATAGCCAACATAGGGTCTGCCTGCCAGGGTAACTTCAAGGTTAGCCACAGCCAGATCGGGTTCACCTGTCTCTTCTCTCAGATAATCAAAGATACCATTATAATCATACTTTCCTGTTCCGGGTATCTCAGCAGCTTTTATCTGTGTGTCGTGCCCCATAATATCACCAATAAAGAGAAGAGATATCTTTTGTGCTGCCGTGTCTGGTGTCTGACAGCGAAGAAACAGAGGAAGAAAGAGAAGGTAAGTGACCGTTATTATTTTTTTGAACATGTTAGCATGTTTGTTTCTGACATTTAAATTACAAAGATAAAATATTTATAACTTTGTCCATCCCCCGGATATGATGTGTAACTAATATCCGGGAATGATGTAATGGATGAACAGTATCCAAATATTAAAAAGTTCACCTTTGCAGGTATGGTTATTACCCTGGGAATCGTTTTCGGTGATCTTGGTACCAGCCCTCTCTATGCTATGCGGGCTATTATCAATGGCGGAGCGGAAAACTATAATCAGTTACTTATCTACGGCGGTCTGTCCTGTATCTTCTGGACTCTGACTCTTTCCACCACAGTAAAATATGTTATTATTGCCCTGAAGGCTGATAATAACGGAGAAGGAGGAATATTTGCTCTTGTAGCTCTTATTAAGGAAAAAAAATCATGGGCAGCGATACTTACCATGGTTGGCGGTGCTGCACTTATTGCAGACGGAGTTCTTACTCCGGCAATCACTGTTACTTCATCAATAGAAGGATTAAAGCTATATAACGAAGCTATTCCCGTAGTACCCATTGTTTTGCTTATACTGGGTCTTCTGTTTTTTATTCAGCAATTCGGGACACAGTTTGTCGGGAAAGCTTTTGGCCCGATTATGCTGGCATGGTTTATTATGCTTGCAGTAGTGGGTTTTTTTCAGATAGTCAAATACCCGGATGTTTTCAGTGCTCTTAATCCCATCTATGCCTACAAATTTCTTTCAGAGTATCCTGGTGGTTTCCTGTTACTGGGTGCGGTTTTCCTTGCGACAACAGGGGCAGAGGCTTTGTATGCCGATCTCGGACATTGTGGCAGGAAAAATATACAGATATCATGGATCTTTGTCAAGATAGCCCTTATATTGAATTATTTTGGGCAGGGAGCATGGTTGTTGACAAATACTGAAAAGGGTCCCTTGGTGAATCCTTTCTTCGAAATGATACCCGGGTGGTTCCTTATACCGGGAATAATTCTTGCCACTGCTGCTGCAATAATAGCCAGTCAGGCTATAATAAGCGGATCATTTACTCTCATCGGAGAAGCTATATCACTTAATTTCTGGCCCAAAATAAGGGTATTACACCCTACGTGGGTAAGAGGACAAGTGTATGTTCCTTTTGTAAACTGGTTTTTATGGCTCACCTGCAGTTTTACAGTAATCTTTTTTAAAGAGTCAGCAAACATGAATGCAGCTTACGGTCTGGCTATTAATATAACGGAGATAATGACCACATTACTTCTTTGTTATTACTTGTTTCAAAAAGGTGTTAATCACCGGCTCGTACTGTTGTTGTTAATGACCTATCTGGCTATAGAAGGTAGTTTTCTCTTTGCAAATCTTAATAAGTTCTACAGTGGAGGGTGGTTTACCCTGACTATGGCTTTTTTGTTTTTCCTGGTTATGTATGGATGGTATTTTGGAAGGAAGATAAAGAACCGTTATATCACTTTTGCCAACCTTGATAAATATCTGGATCTTTTTGTCGATCTCAGCAAAGATGAGTCTGTACCCCGTTTTGCTACTAATCTTGTTTATATTATTCGTGCCAACAAGGTCGATCAGGTTGAATCGAAAGTAATATATTCCATTTTTCAGAAACAGCCTAAACGGGCTGATACGTACTGGTTTCTTCACGTTAACAGGGTTAATGAACCAAACAGGTTTTCCTATCAGGTGACTCAGATAATCCCGGGTATTCTTATCCGGGTAGATTTCAATATAGGATTCAAGATAGTACCAAAAGTGAACCTCTTTTTCAGGGAAGTGATAGAGGATCTTGTCAAATCGGGAGAGATTGAACTGAAAAGCAGTTATGAATCACTCAGGAAACATGGTATTGAAAGTGATTTCAAATTTATCCTTATTGAAAGGATTATGTCGCGTGATTTTTCTCTGTCCAACACAGAGAATTTCATACTCACCCTGAACAGCCTTGTAAGGAAACTGAGTATTGCAGATATAAGGTCTTTTAATCTTGATCCGGCCAATACCATTGTGGAGCGTGTACCCATCATAATCGACCAGCCTGTTCAAAGAAGGATACGCCGGGAATGAGTGGTTGGGGCAGCAGATTATTTCTGTCTGAGAATATTATATGCACACAGATAACCTCCGTATATTGCTCCCGAGAATCCGCCACCTGTTTTTCCCCATGCTGAGGCTATATGAAGATTATCCAGAATTGTTCCCGGATCAAATACTTTTTTCCCGGGTGTCTGTGCAAAACCATAAACAGCACCTCCCGGATTGAGGGTATAGCGTCTGACAGTCAATGATGTGGCTGTTTCGTAATGGTCAATATGACTGCTTATCCCGGGTATCAGTTTCTCCAGTTTTTCAATGAAGAGTGAGGCCGCTTCTTCTTTTTTTAATAAGTATTCTTTCCTGTCAAGTCCGTCCCAGTGGTCAGGATAATCAATACAGCATATTCCGCCAACTCCTTTATCGGGTGCTGAAAGATCAGAGTCGATCTGACTGTAATCTACAAAAATAAAGCTGCGGCGGGAGAAGTTGTCTCTGTTGTTTGTTTTGATATCAGCTTGTGACTTAACAGAAGGGTCAAACATACATGTTGAATAAAACTTATTGCCTAAATCTCTTGGGGCTTTGTTGAAACCGAGATACAGGGTCAGGAGAGAAGCTCCGTATTCCATACCGCTGATCTGTTCATTTAACAGTTTCCCATGTTGTTCCGGCAGTAGCTCTGCCAGCCCCGGAATCGAATTATTGGCAATCAGATATTCTGCCTCAGCTTCTATAAATGATGAGTCATGGTCTCTCCTTTTTTTGTATATAACCCCGGTGATTCTGCGATCACTCGTTTTAAGTCCTGTTACCAGATGGTTAAATAATATTTTTCCGCCATGTTTTAAAATGTATCTGGCCAGGTGATCAGACAGCTTTTGCGAACCTCCTTTTATATAACTTGAGCCTCCGGTATAATAACTACCCTGGGCAACTGAATAATATCTGAGTGAAAGAGAATAGGGATCATCTCCGAAGTATCCCAGGTTCCCGAGAAGAACCAGTTTGAGATCTTCATTTTTTATGATGGAATCGAGGAATTCACCTATGCTTGTATCATCCTGTTCACTGCCGGCTTTTTTCCCGGAGACAGGTATTATCTGATCGAAATATGCCCTTATCCCGTCATTCTCATCCGGGAAGACTTCCAGAAGAGTATCTATTGCCTGTGAAACCTGATGAGGGATGGTGATATTATAACGGCCATTAGTAAATCTGTAAAATTCAGGAATAGTAACAAACTCAACCTTATCTAAGACATCCAGGTCCCTGAATATTTTTGTTTTCATGTCCCGGGGATGTAAGCCATCCATCTCATGTAATCCCACTTCAAAGTTGAAATCGCGGCGTCTGAATGTGGTGGCACATCCTCCCGCCTTGTTGTGTTGTTCAATGAGCAGGACTTTTTTCCCTTCTTTTGATAGTTTGGCTCCTGCTACCAGGCCTCCAAGTCCTGTGCCTATAATTATTACATCGTATTTCATTCGTTTATTTTATTCAGGTATAGGATAACGTTTGAATTCCCTGTTACGATCGAAAAGATAACGGAAGGTTATATATTCTTTTGCCGGCACACTGCCCACTGAGATAAAGATCTTCCGCATTTTAGGATTGAAATCGGCAACCCATGAGAATTCGATCTCGGTATAATGAGGTTTATTTTCAAACACTTTGAGAAGGTTTACAATGAAGGCCGATTCTATTCCATGTCCCTGGTATTTTGGGATAACACCCATCAGGAGTCCTTTGGCCCTTGTCATAGTATTCCTCTTCCTGAGCCATACAAATTTAATCATACTTATTATATCCAGTTTGCCATTCAGATGTTTCAGTATCTGGTTCATATCAGGGAACATCAGGTATATGGCAATAGGTTTGTCATTAAAATAAGCAATCCATATAGATTCCTCTTCCTGTATCGGCTTTGATTTTTTCAGTGTAGCCTTGATATATTCAGGGCTGAGAGGTTCGAAATATTGTTTAAAAGAGGCCCAGGCTTCATTGAATACTTCGGCGAAATCATTTATGAATTTATCGGCTTCTTTCCATGTGAAATATCTGAACGAATATCCTGGTTGTTTAATTACTCTTTCAGCTATCCTGAAGACTCTTTCCGGTATTCCTTTTGTTATATCGAGATGGAATCCTTCCATTTTATAATATGTTCTGAAGCTATATGACTCAAACAGTTCCTGATAGTAGGGATGATTATACGGCACATCGAAAGAGGGGTGAGTAAATCCTTTTACCAGCAGGCCCCAGAACTTATCTGTCTCTCCGAAATTAACAGGTCCGTCCATGGCTTCCATGCCACGTTCTGTAAGCCATGATTTTGCAGTATCAAAAAGTGTGGAGGCAGCATCTTTATCGTTTATACATTCAAAGAAACCTATCCCTCCTGTGCCCTGGTCGTAGGAGTTGGCAAGATTGTAATCAATAAAAGCAGCTATTCTGCCTGAGAGCCTGTTATTACTGTCAGTCAGCACCCATCTTGCCACTGTCCCGTGTTTGTGATATGGATTTTTTTCAGGGTCAAAAACAGCTTTGATATCATTATCAAGAGGACAAACCCATGTGTTATCGTTTTTATAAATTATTCTTGCAGTATCAAGGAACATCTTTTCTGTTTCACTGTTGCTTACTTTGTGAATTTGCATATTATATAAAATAAAATTCTTCTCTGATTGAGTCCGTAGTATATTTTAAATCGTGGACAAGCAAAAAAGGGATTCTTTATTGTTTCTTGTAGACTTCGTTAATGACAGCCTTATATTTATCAATGATAAACTGTCTTCTTAGTTTTAGTGTGGGAGAAAGTTCTCCAGTGGCAGGACTCCATTCATCATGGACAAGTCTGAACCTGTTAATCCTTTCAGGCGGGCTCAGCTTTTTGTTTATTCTTTGAATTTCAGAAGAAAAATATGTCTGTACCACAGGCAGGTTTATCAGATCGACATGGTCGGAAAAATCGATCTTCCTTTCTGTTTTCCAGTCGTAAAAATATTTGAAATTGGGAGAAATAAGTGCGCTGGGGAATTTCTCATGTTCCCCCATAACCATTATATGATCAATAATTGGCAGTTCCTTGAATATATTTTCAAGAATCTGAGGTGCAATGAATTTACCGTTTGATAGTTTAAATATCTCTTTTTTCCTGTCTGTAACAAAAAGGAATTTACCATCTTCAATATGTCCAATATCTCCTGTATGGAACCATCCTTCATCGTCAAAAGCCATTTCTGTCAACACTGGATTCTTATAATAACCCGGCGACACATTAGGGCCTTTGCACATTATCTCTCCGTCTTCAGCTATTTTTACTTCCACATCTTCTATGGTCGTTCCGACAGATCCGAGTTTAACGCCACCCTTTTCAGTTCTGTTGATAGTTATTATAGGAGAAGTCTCAGTGAGTCCGTACATATTTATTATTTTTATTCCTGCAGCCCAGAATATTTTCTCAAGTCTTGGCTGCAGACTTGCTCCTCCGCATCCCACTATTCTGACCCTGTTTCCCAGAGCCTGACGCCATTTGCTGAAGATCAGTTTATCGGCAATCCTCAACCTTTGTTCATACAACCATCCGTTAGCGCCAAAAGGCTGATATTTCAATCCCAGACTGACTGCCCGGAAAAACAGTATTCTTTTTAAACCCTTAAGTTTTTTCCCCTTGGCTGTTATGTTGTCATAAAATTTCTCAATAACTCTCGGAACGGCATCGAACCCGTCAGCTTGTATCTCTTTCAGGTTGGCAGCAATTGTCCCCATATTTTCAGCATAATAAATGCTGCTTCCGCTATACTGTGTCTGATAATTGCCCATTCGCCCTCCTACATGACACAGCGGCAGGATACTCAGGAACTTGTCTTCCGGGTTTAGTTTAAAAACAGAAGCCGCTGAAGTGAAATTACTTACAATGTTGCGGTGGGTTAGAATAACCCCTTTTGCCTTTGCTGTTGTCCCCGAGGTATAGATAAGTGAAGCAAAGTCATCGGGTAAAATGGACTTCTTAATAATACATAAAGTCTTATGATGTTTTTCAGATGCTGCCTTTCCTGCTTCGATTATTCCGGTCCAGCTTTTTATCCCTTCAATATCATCAAAAGAGTAAACCGGCAGAGCCTTTCCTTCACTGAGCGACTGCGGATCAATTGCACTGAGCAGTTTTTTGTCAGAGACAAGCAGCATTTTTGCTTCACTGTGACTGATGATGTAGTGATAGTCTTCAGTACTTAAGGAGGTGAAGACAGGTACATGGACCACCCCTGCCATGGCCATGCCAAGGTCGGCGAAATTCCATTCCGGTCGGTTGTTTGATACAGTGATGATCTTGTCTCTTTTTTTAAACCCGAGTTCAAGCAATCCGTAACTGAAATGATGTGCATTATCATAATACTCCTGTGAACTGTATTTTATCCATGAGCCATTCCGCTTACAGCAGAGAGCATCTTCCTTCCCGTTGTATAATTCCATGTAGCGGTCAGGAAGATCAAAAGTTCTTTCTACACTCATATTTTTCTCTTGATGATGTTTGTTTTTTATGATCGATTTGCTTTAAAAAAAGCAGTGTAATATAACAATTATCAGTTTAATATTGGTATATCGGGAATAATTGTCAGCTGATTTTGTTGGTGGACATCTTTTGTTTATTTTTGTTAAAGCCATGTGACCTTTGAAATAAAAATTATTTACAGATGAAAAAGACTTTTATTCTATTAATTGTATTGGCGGCAGGTACAATCTGTTTTAGCCAGTCGTCGGTATCTCTTCTGGTTGATGGAGCGAACGCAGAATACACAATCAGCCGTCATATTTACGGACATTTTTCGGAACATCTGGGCAGATGTATCTATGACGGTTACTGGGTGGATGAGTCAATGCCTGTCCCAAAGAAAGATCGTATCCGTCTTGATGTAGTTGAGGCCCTGAAGAAGATACAAATCCCTAACCTGAGGTGGCCGGGAGGCTGTTTTGCGGATGAATATCACTGGGAAGATGGTATCGGGCCCAGAGATGAACGTCCGACCATGATAAACACCAACTGGGGGAATGTAACGGAAGATAACAGTTTTGGTACACATGAGTTCCTTGAACTGTGTGAACTGCTTAATACCGAGCCATTTATTGTCGGTAATGTTGGCAGCGGAACAGTTGAAGAAATGAGCAAATGGGTAGAGTATATCAATTACGACGGGATTAGTCCGATGACAAATCTGAGGAAGCAAAACGGCAGGGAAAAGCCATGGGGAGTTACTTTCTGGGGAGTAGGCAATGAAAACTGGGGTTGCGGCGGAGATATGACACCCGAATATTATGCCACCCAGTACAGGCGATATTCCTCATTTGCAAAGAATTATCCGGGAGCAACTCTTCAAAAAATAGCATGTGGACCAAGTGGTGGTGATTATAACTGGATGGATGTTATGATGCAATCTTTAGGTACTGGCAGAAGAGGAGTGTGGGGAATTGATTTTCATTATTACACTCGTCCGCCTAGAAACAGGATGAGACCTCCTGGTTCCGGTCAGGCGGGGCAGCAACAGGCTCAGGTGCCAAGCCAGGGTTCAGCAACCAGTTTCACTGAAGAGACATATTTTGCTACTATGAGAAATGCATTCAGAATGGAAGAATATATTAAGATGCATGATTCAATAATGACAAAATATGATCCCGGTAAGCGAATTGCACTTGTTGTAGGGGAATGGGGTATATGGACTGATCCTGAACCGGGAACCAACCCGAGGTTTCTCTTCCAGCAGAACAGCCTTCGCGATGCACTTATTGCAGGAGTGCATCTGAATACTTTTAATAATCATTGCGACAGGGTTAAAATGGCTCAACTGGCACAAACAATCAACGTCCTTCAGGCTGTCATTCTGACTGAAGGGACAAAGATCCTTCTCACACCTACATATCATGTTTTTGATCTGTTTAAAGTCCATCATGATGCAAAGATGCTTCCTGTCAAATTTACCAGTCCTGATTATGTACTTGGCGACGACAGGTTGCCTGCATTGAATGTGTCTGCTTCTCAGGATTCCCTGGGTGTAGTACATATAACCCTTGTGAATATTGATCCTGATAACACAATTACCCTTAGTACTACTCTTAACCAGATCAATTGGTCGGAAGTGACAGGAGAAGTTCTAACTTCATCAAAGATCACTGATATAAACACATTTGACAAACCCGAAACTGTTAAGATCTCCCCGTTTAAGGGAGCGAAGAAGACAGGTGATCTCCTGAATGTTGTATTGCCTTCAAAATCAGTTGTTTTATTGACTATAAAGTAAACAGAATACAGTACCGGTATAACATTGCTCTTCCGGAAGACCTTCTTTCCGGAAGAGCTTCTTGTTTCCAAAATGTTGGTTATCTTTGGCAACCTAAAAGGGCTGACGATTATGGAATTTATTAACAGTGTGGTAGAATGGTACATGGCAAACCTCAATTATTTCACTGTTGCCTTTTTGATGCTGATAGAAAGTTCATTTATACCTTTCCCCTCAGAGGTAATAATCCCTTTTGCAGCTTATAAAGCAGCACAGGGAGGTTTGAATATTTTTGGAGTGGTCCTGGCCGGAACACTGGGGGCTCTTGCAGGCGCTCTTATAAACTACTATCTGGCAGTATATCTTGGCCGTCCTATTGTATATAGGTTTGCCGAATCAAAGGCAGGAAGGATGTTTCTGCTATCAGAAGAAAAAGTAGTACATGCCGAGAATTATTTCAACCGTAACGGCAAATCCTCAACTCTCATAGGCCGACTGGTACCTGCTGTCCGTCAGCTTATTTCTATTCCTGCCGGACTGGCCAGGATGAACCTCCGTGATTTTATTTTATACACTTTTGTCGGCGCAGGTATATGGAATATAATACTGGCCTTAATAGGGTACTTTATCTATGATATAAAAGACCAGATATTTCCTTATCTTGAATATATTCTTTATGGTTTTGGAGCTGCCTTTGTTATATACCTTCTGATGAAATCAATAAAGAGCAGAAAAGCCAAAAGATCATCAGAATCTGGCAATGAACTCCAGAGTTAATTTATCGGTATGGATAGGCAGGGTACCCCGAAAATAATTTTCGTAGTTTAATCTGATCTCAGAATAGAACGGACGTGAATCAAATCCTGTATTGAAACCAATAGTTAACCTGTTTACATCAATATTATTACTGAAGATGGAAGAGCCGGTAAAATCCCACCTGAATACAGGCGTTATCATTTTAACCAATTCATTTCTTACAGGAAAATGATAATAAGAATGAATATACAATCCATCGTCATGCTGACTGAATGAGAGTGTGTCAGTCCAGTTCCTACTTATATATTCCGATTCGATGAGGAATGATTCACTGGCATAACGAAATTCAGCTCCGAACATTGCAAGGTGTATCTTATCCGGTGCCTCACCGTAGTAAGCATTCAAAACAGTTCTGAAACCTGTCTCATTTCCGACTAATATCCTCCCTGCAAAATTTGGTCGTGATATCCATTGAGGGTTATTGTTACCCGTCCCATTTACAGCTCCTGCAATTATTTCAAGAGGCAGTGTTCCACTGAATTTATAAGAGGCAAAAAATCCGATATCTCTTAACCCGTTATTTATATATTTTGAAAGAAAAGATCTGTTGGCAAATATATTTTCGGCAGGATTTCTCATATAATCGGTGCTGAAAGGTATTTTTCTCTGGCCCAGGTAAAAATCCAGGTTTTTTACAGGAGTGAAACGTATATAGGCATCAAGCATCTTCATCTGTCCTTCATCGGACAGATCGAGCTGGGTACGGTAAGACATCTTTTCGTTTATTTTACCTCTTAACCCGAAACGTGCATTCCTGACTTCAAAACGCATCAGGGAATTGTCCAGATCATGTTCAAGCTTTGTCTTAAGTATTACGTCGATATCAGGAATATATTCTGACATTTTCCCGCTACTCTCCTGTCCCGTCAGTCTAAAAGGAGAGATTAGTGAAAGCACAATAAAAATTATTACTGCTTCTTTTTTACCCGTTTTATACATGTTAATTTCAAATAGTGTAAGAGAAATAAATATCCGGGCAAAAATACAAAGATTTATTAATTAGAGTAATGTGCCGGTTTCAGAGAGTCTCCTTATTCCTGCCAGGATCGTATTTTTCAACTAAATGTAAGACGCCATCTTTTCGTAGCGTATCAACTACAGGTCCGGTTTTATCACCCCTCTCCCCGGGAACATCATAAGGCCAGAGATAAAACAGATCCTTTTTTTGCGAGTAAGAAGAAATGGAAATAATAAACAGGAAAAGTGTTATAATCTGTTTCATGGGCTTGTATATTATTATTGGTGAACAGTTATATCATTCTCTCAGGAAACACAGTTTTTTATTCTTCAATGATCTCTGCATGATCAAATCTCTGATCGTTGATGTCTATTCTGGTATGCTGTATCCTGCGGATGCTTTTTCCGCCGAAGAATCCCCAGCCGCCGCTTCCGAGCAGAAAACCGAGAGCATAAAATCCCCCGTTATTGTTCTGTGCATACATGGTTATCTTGTCGCTAAAGAGCATTCCCAGAAAATCGAAGGGAGCAATAAAGCCATGCCACAGACCCCCAAAGAAGCCGTAGGTATGACCTGAAAGGCATTCTTCCACAGATTCGCTTTGTGCACAAGAGGGAAGGATAATTATTGTAAGTATTAAAAGAAAGAAGAGGTAATGGTATTTAGAAAATGTTTTCATGGATATATTGATAAGTGTTTATTTGTTCAAAAGAGATCCAGTTCCACAGTTTTACCGGAAAACTTTTTTTCATGATTGATGAGCCATCGTTTTTTGTCCAGCCCTCCGGCATAGCCTGTCAGACTGCCATCAGAACCTATTATTCTGTGGCATGGAATAATAATTGCTATCCTGTTGGATGCATTTGCCCGGGCTACCGCTCTGGCCGATTTGCTGTTCCTGAGTTCTGCAGCCTGATCTTTGTATGATTTGGTGGTTCCGTAAGGCGTATTGTGAATAAGATTTTCCCAGACACGTTTTTGGAAATCAGTACCAAACGTTATTAAGGAAAGAGAGAATTCTTTTCTTTTCCCTTTGAAATAATCTTTCAGCTGTTTCCCAAGCATGCGCAGATGCTTGTTACTACCTTTTTTAACAGATAATCCAAGAGTTTTTGAGAGTTTTTCAAGGCTTTCCGGGTTATTGTTTTCGTTGTTAAAAGACAGGAAACAGATCCCTTCCCGGGTTGCAGCTGCTGTCATCTCTCCAAGGGGAGTACCTATTATTATCGTCCTGATCATAAATCCGGATTGGATAAGTAATTATTATTTTTTTGAGAACCTGGATTTTGTTCTGATGAACTTCACATTTCTGAATCTCAGAGCTGACCAGTTGTCATCTATCGTAATTATCCTGACTCCAAAGAAGCCTGCATTATTAAGGGTTTTCCATCCTTTGTCACGGCTCAGGCCTATAGTTGTCTTTTTCGATTTTTTCTTTGGGAAGCAGAACCATAGTATACCGTCTGCAGTGAGATTATGGAGTGCCAGAGGTGCTGTATTTTCAACTTCAGCCATATTCCTGACAAAGATTATCATGAATTCATACGGACATCTCTGGTCTATTTCAGGATCAATAACTATGTCGCTCAGTTCATTCCTGACAGCTGAGAGAAATGCCTCGTCGGCGTTCAGTACAGCTATCCGCTCATAATCCTTATAATTAAGTTTTCTGAGAAGATCTTTCATTCTGAAATGAGAATAAAATGATAAATGTAATAAAAAATTGAATTATCGGAAAAAGGTTTTAACTTTGAAGTCTCAAATATGGGGTGCCTTAAATTACAGGCTGAGATCATACCCTTGAACCTGATCCGGATAATGCCGGCGGAGGAAAAATATCACACTTGATTTCAGCCCGTAGCTTTTGGCCAAAAACTTTACTACTATGAAAACAAAAGTTTTTTGTCTGTTAATGACGTTGATTTTTATGTCACAGATATCTCTTGCTATTCAGAACAGAGATTCTGTGATAAAGGGGAAGGTTACAGGGGAATCGGGTGAACCATTGGCTGGCGCAGCCGTATCTGTTGAAGGCACTTTTCTCGGAACCTACAGTAATACTGATGGCTCTTATCTTCTGGAGGGTCTCAGTGATGGTGTTTACAGACTTCGTTTTTCATTTATCGGATACGAAACGAAGATTGTTGAAGTTGAACTCAAAGGACTTACTGAATACGATATCCAACTCCCCGGGAGATCATTTCTGGCGGGAGAGGTGATCGTTAATGCTACCAGAGCGGGATCCAATACGCCTCTGGCTTACACTACTCTTGACATTGAAGCGATCAGTAAACAAAATGTCGGTCAGGATATACCTTTTCTGCTTGGACTTACCCCTTCTCTTGTTGAAACATCGGAAGCCGGCCATGGAATAGGTTACACCAATTTGCGTATAAGAGGAACCGATCCAAGCAGGATCAATGTTACAATTGATGGCATTCCCCTTAACGATCCTGAATCCCAGCAGGTGTTTTGGGTTGATCTGCCTGACCTGGCTTCTTCTGTAGACAATATCCAGGTTCAGAGAGGTGCAGGGACGTCTACAAATGGTGCCGGAGCTTTTGGGGCAACAGTAAACATACAGACTCAAAATCCGGATAACGAGCCTTTTGCGCAAATTGACGCATCGTATGGATCATTTAACACTTTTAAGAAAACGATTGCAGCAGGGACTGGACTATTGTCGGAAAGAGTAGCGTTTCAGGTCAGATTTTCCGATCTCAGAAGCGACGGCTTCATTGACCGGACAGGATCTTCTCACCGTTCTGCATTTATTAACGGCGTTTTACGTACAAATAAATCTCACCTTAAAACAAATATTATACTGGGCCAGGAAAAAACAGGAATAGGATGGTGGGGAGTGCCAAAGGAAATACTACCCCTTAACAGACGATATAACCCGGCTGGTGAGTATACCGATGAGAACGGAATAACACGTTATTATAACAATGAAAGTGATAACTATACTCAAAACCACTTTCAGCTTATTTATGGATACAATTTTAGTGATAACCTTAACTTCAATGCTGCTTTTCATTATACATACGGAAATGGTTATTATGAAGAATTCAAGGAAGATGCCGTTCTGTCTGAATATGGATTGCCGGATCTGCAAATAGGAGATACCCTGATTGATTACACCGATATCGTTAGAAGAAAATGGCTCTCAAATGATTTCTACGGAATAGTATATTCCCTGAGATATAAAGGTGAAAAGCTTACAACCACTTTCGGAGGAGGAATGAATTATTATGACGGAGATCATTTCGGAGATATTATATGGATGAAGTATGCAGGCAACCTGGAAAAGGATCATCAATGGTACTTAAACAACGGAATTAAAAAGGAAGTCAGTATATATGCCAAATCCGATTATCCTGTTACTGACAGATGGTCTTTCTTTGTCGACTTACAGTATAGATTCATTAATTATGTCATGGAAGGCCCTGATGATGATCTGAAAGATCTGGGACAAAAACATAATTTCGGATTTTTCAATCCTAAAACAGGTGTATTTTTCAGGATTAACCAGAACCAGGACGCTTATCTGTCTTTTTCTGTTGCAAACAGAGAACCTTCACGTGCCGATTTTAAGGAAGCAGCAGGAGACCCTGAAGCAACCCCCCGACCTGAAACATTATACGATACGGAATTAGGATATAAAGTGAGAGGGAACATGTTTTCTTCGGGAATAAATGTTTATGCAATGTTGTACAAAGATCAGCTTGTACCAACAGGAGAACTCAGCAGTACAGGTTATACTATTATGACAAATGTAAGGAGAAGTCACCGCATAGGGATTGAATTCATTACCGGTTTAAAACCTAATGATTTTTTTAGCTGGGACTTTAATCTTAGCCTCAGCCGTAATAAGATTCTTGATTTTACGGAGTATTACACCGATTATAATACTAATGACTGGTCTGAAGAATATAAAAGTAAAAAACTTGGTACAGTTGATATAGCTTATTCTCCTTCAATAACCGGAACCAGCGATATTAATATCAATATCCTGAAGAATACCGGATTACATTTTATCAGTAAGTATGTAGGCAAACAATATTTCGACAATACCATGAATGAGGACAGATCAATCGATCCATACTTCATTAACAATTTAAGGATCGATTTCAATCCGGTTATTCGCGGTATAAAAAGTACTGAAATACAGTTCATGGTAAACAATATCCTCGATCATAAATATGAAAGCAATGCTTATGGAGGCAACTGGTACGAAGACGGAGTTGAAAAAACCTGGGCCTATTATTTCCCCCAGGCTGGTATTAATTTCATGATAAGAGCAGGTGTAACTTTCTGATGCATGACAGAAATTAATATATATGCACATAACTAACTGGATACTGGATAATTACATTGAGATATTCGGTGCTCTGACAGGCATTATATATATCTTCCTGGAAATACGGCAAAATGTATGGTTGTGGCCTGTTGGCATTATAACTTCATCGGTATATATATGGGTCTTTTTAAACGGCAAGCTGTATGCCGATATGAGTCTGCAGGCTTATTACCTGTTTATAAGCATATTAGGATGGTATTGGTGGATGAGGGGCTCTGTAAAAAAAGAAGCTGTTCCGGACAATTTTTTACAGGAGGAAAATACTGACCCCGGAGGAGCTTCTCAAAATCTGAGGGTTACCCGACTTAATTTGAAAATGGGCATAATTTTACTTGTCATTACTTTTGTGCTATGGTTTATGTTATGGGCTGTACTCAGCAGTTTTACCGATTCACCCGTTCCGGTATGGGATTCCTCTGTCACCTCTCTCTCAATAGTGGCTACCTGGATGCTTGCAAGAAAGATATATGAGCACTGGTATCTCTGGGTGCTTGTTAATCTTTCAGCAGCTGCCCTCTTTTTTTCCCGTAATTTATATCCTACAGTGATCCTTTATATTGTATATTGCATTATGTCTTTTGCCGGCCTCATTGAATGGAGGAAATCACTGCCAGGGAAACATGGTGTGAATTTTTCGCCAGTTGATAAAGACAGTCCGGTTTTTACTGAAAAATAAAAAGAACGGGATATTTCTTAAAAATGGACTTACATATTTATTTATACAAAAATTGAAGAAGATATCTAAAAAAGCCGTTATTGTTGCTGATGGCAATTTTCCGCAGCATAAGATACCCCTCCAATACCTGAGAGAATCTGAATTTATTGTATGTTGTGACGGAAGTGCCAGACATCTGGCAGATGCCGGTATGACTCCGTCAGTCATTGTCGGAGACATGGATTCTTTGAGTGAAGAACTAAAGGAGAGGTTTTCAGACAGGTTATATGTTGACAGTGAACAGGAGTCCAATGACCTTACGAAATCAGTAAGATGGTGTATTAATGAAGGTTATGACGATCTTGTTATTCTTGGAGCTACAGGTAAACGTGAAGATCATACGGCAGGTAACATATCTCTGCTCGCAGAATACATAAAAATTGTAAATGTCAAGATGGTTACAGATACAGGGATCTTTATTCCTTTTGTCAAAAGCTGCACTGTTGAGTCTGTCCCCGGCCAGCAGGTCTCGGTCTTCTCAATTGACCCGTCAACCAGGATAACTTCTTACGGATTATTATATCCTTTAAAAAACAGAAATCTGAATAACTGGTGGGAAGGAACACTGAATGAGGCAACAGGTGATCATTTTAAACTTATCTTTAACGGCGGAACCATAATAGTGTTTATGGCTTTTAAAACTGAAAACTGATTTATATTTCTTTCACAAGATTGATTAGCTGAACCCTGTTCCTGACATTGGTTTTAATATATATACGATGGGTGTGATCCTTTACCGTTTGCAGACTGATAAAGAGTCTTTCGGATATCTCTTTGTTGCTTAGACCGTTACATATTTCTCTTATGATATCAGATTCCCTTGGAGATATGTCATACTTACTGCAGAAATCTTCAAATGACAGAATCATTGCTCCGACCGTCTGTTGATCCTTCATTACTGTGCAATAGCTCAGATAGAAAGGAAGAAAAACACTCCCTGAAAAGAATATAAAAATAAAAATTCCTGCCAGCCATGTCTCAGTATTATAAAATACCAGGACAGAGCATTGCAAAAGTGTAATTAAGGTAAGAATCAAAGCTGTCAGCTTTTTGTTTTTCCTTGTAATCACAGAATTCTTCTGGTCTGTAAAAAATATAATACCTGATGCAGCTAAGGAGTAAAGTATACTGAAAAAGATATAATAGTATTTTGTTAATTCAAGAGGTTCTTTAATATCTCTTGCAGCAATGATATAACCCAGAGGGAACAATATACTGAAGTTTGCTGTCAGAAAGCCCGGGATAAACCATTTAACTGCTCTGCCACCCGATAAGGCAAAAGAAAACTGTATAAGCATCATCCAGGCAAATACAAGAAAGGGCAATCCCATGAATAAGGAAAGATTTGAAAATCTTGTAAGAATTTCTCCGGAAATATACGATTCGAAAAAGGTTTTAATAAAAACCTGTCCCCAAATACCGTAAAAACCAAAAGTAAAGATGAAGACCTGAAAATACAGTAAAGGGGAGAAAGTCTTCGTCCCCTTATTCTTTCTTAGTCTCAGGGACAGTCCTATCCCAAGCGAAGCAAGAGCTGCAGTAATAATAAATAGTATATGGAAAATTATTCTGAACTCGGTATTGCCTCCATTGGAGCATTTGCGATTTTTGCAGGTCTCATAGCACTGGCCTATACTTTCCTTGCCTTACCTGTAGTAAGATATGGGGGCAGAATGATATTTCTTCAGGCTGTAAGAAGAGAAAAGCCGGATTTTGAGTGGCTTATAAGGGGGTTTTGGACTAATTACCTGAATATTGTACTTGCTAATCTCCTGGTTAGTGCTTTGATAGCTATTGGGATGTTTGCTCTTATTGTCCCTGGAATTATTATTGCGTGCCGGCTGGCTTTTACCAGCTTCCTGATAATGGATAAGAAACTTGATCCTATTGAAGCAGTGGAAACAAGCTGGAAACTTACGAAAGGACATGGATGGACTATTTTCCTTATGGGGTTTGTGGCTTTCTTTATATGGATATTCGGTCTGATCCTGTTTTTTATAGGTGTTTTCCCTGCAATAATGTGGATTAAGAGTTCATTTGCATCGCTTTACGAATCGGTAGTAAGAGAAAGCGATACTCCGGAAG
>DAINPM010000017.1:0-35263 GCA_036743455.1 Bacteroidales bacterium
TCCATCAGGCAGCATATTATCAGGATGTGGAATGCCCGATTCTTCCATCTTGTATCTTACACAGTTTTTCCAGTCGTTTTTGCAATATTGTTCAATCCATTTTTTATCAAGTTTCCCTTCTTCATAATACATTTTCATAGGACATACCCGGTACCATTTGCACTCTTTTGTCATAATTGTTAGTTCTTTTAAAAAACGATAACTGTTAACATGATCACTTAAAGGAGAGAGATAAAATTAGTGAACAAATAAATAAGGACACTGGCAGTTTAAAAAATATTTTAGATTAGTTTTGAATATGTACATTAAGATATGAAAACAAGATGAATATAAATGTAAATGAATTGATCATTTTCACTCTGAAGAATTCTTTGATGATTACCGTCTTTGTCCTCTTCATGATGGTAATTATAGAATATATTAATGTACAAACCAGGAATATATGGTCAGAGAAGCTTATCAATTCCCCTTTTTTACAGCTAATTTTAGCTGCTTTACTTGGTATTACTCCGGGTTGTCTCGGAGCTTTCACTGTTGTATCATTGTATACGCACCGGATGATGAATCTGGGGGCTTTGGTGACTGTAATGATCGCAACCTCCGGAGATGAATCATTTGTAATGTTTGCCATGTTTCCCGGAAAAGCATTGCTGATACATCTTCTCTTGTTTGCAGTAGCTATTCTGGCAGGATATCTGGTCAATCTGTTTAATAAATCCAGGCCCCTGAATAGTCCCCTCGGATTCAAAATACATGAATCAGATTATTGTAAATGCTTTACAATAGATATTATTATTCCGCAACTGAAAAGGATAACTTTTGAGAGAACACTTCTGTTATTATTCACGCTGGTCTTTGGATTGTTACTGGGACTGGGTATCGTAGGCTCCGATGTCTGGGACTGGGAGAGAATAACATTTATGACCGGGACGGTCATAATGCTGTTTGTTTTTATCACAGTACCGGATCATTTCCTGCATGAACATCTGTACGGACATATAATTAAAAAACATCTCATAAGAATCTTCCTGTGGACGGGTGGAGCATTTATAGTTCTTTATTTTATTCAGTCAAGTATGGAACTGACAAATCTTGTGGAAAATAATACCTGGATAATATTTATTATAGCTATACTGGTGGGTATCATTCCGGAATCAGGTCCGCACCTGGTTTTTGTGACAATGTTTTCACAGGGCCTCTTGCCCTTTAGTATTCTCTTTGCAAATTCCATTGTTCAGGACGGGCATGGAATGTTACCCTTACTGGCTGAGTCGAGAAAAGATTTTATAAAAGTAAAACTAATAAACATGCTGGCCGCTTTTGTTGTAGGATCTATGCTTTTACTTTTCGGGGTATAATGACAATTCATAACCCTGATCATTTTATTTCCCGCCAGAGTTCTGCAAAATATGGTAATGATTCTGATTTATACTGTGGCTGAGGCTACAGTGTTACATTCAGAGCCGTTTACCTGACTGAAAGATGAACAAGTGATAATTATTCTTTATTCCCCGTGTATGCGTTTCTTCTTTTCTAGAAGTTCTTCATGACTTTCCCGGTGTTCAGGGTCGGCTATAATAACGTCTACAGGACAGACATTAACACATTGAGGTTCATCAAAGAATCCTACACATTCAGTACAGAGGGCAGAATCAATGACATATATCGGATCTCCTTCTGAAATTGCTTTATTGGGACATTCCTCAACGCATAGTCCACAGGAAATACATTCATCAGTTATCATCAGAGCCATAATGTGCCTCCTTCTTTATTTATGTTAATTAAAAGTCTGCTGAATAATCAGTCAGGTTAAACCTTATTAAACGATAATCATTTATAAATATAGCGAGAATATTCTCATTACGCAAGTTTATTTGGAATAATTTTAAATTAGACTACCATCATTTTTTCTGGATAAAATGAAATTCAGTCGCTTCTTCGGATGATAAAAATATCTGTTTGGTAAAAATTATTATTTTTACCATTGGCAAAGAGGTCTGCTTTTTATTGTCCTGACCACAGGGCTGATGACTTCTACCATTATAAATAAAGTTTTCTTTTATGGTGAAGTCTATATTCATAGCAGGTGTAGGTGGTTTTGCAGGAACAGTGATACGTTATCTGGTTTCAAGATATTTTCAATTTCATTATATCACAGTTTTTCCGTGGGGGACCTTCATTGTAAATATTGTCGGGAGTTTTCTTATCGGGATAATTTATGGTATTTCTGAAAAGGGAAATATACTGTCGCCTGAATGGCGTTTGTTTCTTACCATAGGTTTTTGCGGAGGTTTTACTACTTTTTCATCTCTTTCGAGCGATGCTTTTATCCTTTTGCAGAGCAGGGAAATATTTCGTTTTGCAGCATATACGGGGATGAGCTTTTTTCTGGGGATACTTGCAGTTTTTTTGGGAGGTTATTAACAAAAATCATTTAGTATGAAAAACAATTCAAGTGCTCTTATTATGCGCGTATTTATCAGTTCGACCGATAAGTACAGGGAAGGTCTGATTTACGAGCATATTGTTTTTAAGGCTAAGGAGTATGGACTTGCCGGAGCAACTGTCTTTAAGGGAATCCTGGGATTTGGAGCCAGTTCGGTTATTTATTCCTATCGTTTCTGGGAAGTATCAGAAAAGCTTCCGGTTGTTGTAGAGATCATTGATCATGAAGACAAAATTCTATCATTTTATGAACTTATCCGGCCAGTACTGGAAACAATACGTTATGGCTGCCTTGTGACAACTGAAAAGACAGATATTCTAATGTATAAATCAGGGAAAAAACAGGAGTGATACCTTCCTGTGGCATCTTATCAGAGAAAAACAGGACGTATAAATTATCTGACTGGAGAATTATAAAGAAACAAATACAAAGCTGCTTTCAAAAGGATTTATTGTTACTCATTATGAAAAATGGTTATCCCGGGTTGATGTAACGGCCCGGTATTTTTTGTCACTTGTGCATCAGGGTCATTTAAACTTTTCTTTTAGCTTAATTATCTGTATCTTTGTATTATATGCCTGAAAACTAGTGTTATGATAAAGATAGAAAAATACCATCTGACACGTAAACCGTCAGATGAAGAAATAATTCAGTTTGTAGATTTTTTACACAATCATCTGGATCAGTTTGGCGATTCTGTGATTGATATAAAGAAAGCAATAGATTATGCCTTATCCGGTGAATCCGGGAAAGGAGGGTTTCTTTTGGCGGGATATCTTGGGAATGAACTGGTGTGTTGTGTTGTAATGAACAGGACAGGCATGGAAGGATATATTCCTGAGAATATACTGGTTTATATTGCCACTCATCGCGATCACAGGGGTAAAGGTATAGGCAAAGAACTGCTTAATGAGGCCATAAGTGAAGCTGAAGGCAACATAGCCCTTCATGTTGAACCTGATAACCCTGCCCGATACCTTTATGAAAAAATAGGATTTACAAATAAGTATCTGGAAATGAGGCTACAAAAATAGTGTAATGGCATACGTTGAATTAAACAGAGAAAAGTTAGTCTTCAACTATAAATATCTGGAGAAATTATTTAAGAAACACAATATTCAATGGGGTGTTGTTACTAAAGTCCTCTGTGGCAATGAGCTGTTCATCAGTGAAGTATTACGGCTAGGTATTAAGCAGGTCTGTGATTCGAGAACTTCCAATCTCCGGGTGATTAAAAAGCTGAACCCTGATATAGAAACTATTTACATCAAGCCTCCTGCCATAAGGAATATTAAAAATGTTGTTAAATATGCAGATATAAGTCTGAATACAGAATATTTAACTATAAAAGGACTGTCAGAAGAAGCACAAAAGCAGAATAAATTGCATAAGATAATCATCATGATAGAGATGGGTGATTTGCGGGAGGGTGTTTTGCGTAAAGAATTCATTAATTTCTATTCCAGGGTTTTCAATTTACCACATATAGAAGTTATTGGTCTTGGAACGAATCTTAACTGCCTCAATGGTGTTTTACCTGATAATGACAAACTGATACAGTTAAGTCTTTACAAACAACTTATTCAGGCCAGGTTCAATAAAAATATACCGCTGGTCTCAGGAGGTAGTTCTGTTACCATCCCTCTTCTTTTCAGAGGATTGCTTCCTGTAGGTGTCAACCATTTCAGAGTAGGAGAAACGCTGTTTTTTGGCACGGATGTGTTTAACAAAACCTGGATTGAAGATATGGACCCCGACGTGTTCAGGTTGTTTGCTGAAATAATTGAGTTGTCTGAAAAACCTGTTGTTCCCAGGGGCGAATTAGGATATAATCTGACGGGCGATAAGATTGAAATAAAAGAAGAAGATTATAATAAACACTCATTTCGTGCCATACTCGACGTGGGATTGCTGGATGTTGAAGATAGTAATATCCGTCCTGTTGATAAGGACATTCAATTTGTAGGGTCGAGTTCTGATATGATCGTACTGGACCTTGGAGATAATCCCCGGGGGTATAAGGTAGGGGATATACTTGAATTCAAGATTAATTACCTTGCCTTATTGAGCCTGTTGAATTCAAATTATGTAGATAAAAGAGTTGTCTGATCGCTTCTGTTTTTACAAAAGGTCTTAATTGCTACAATGTTATCCGGTCCTGAAATCCATATTTAGAGCGAACTCTGTTGTGAATTCATCCAGGCCCGATAACTCAATGTAACTGGTCTTTTTCAGTATCCTGTTGATTTTTTCTCCGAAATGTTCTGACCGCAGGTACTGAAGAACACCAAAACCGGCACTGTTCCCAACCGGATATATTCTGTCCTTAAGTTCTCCGGGAAGTAATCCGGTAAGCAAAGCTGAATCAGTTCTGATATAGTTGCCAAACCCTCCGGCCAGAAATAGAGCTTCAACATCGTTGAACGTCAGGCCGGCCAGGTTCATCAAAACCCTTATTCCTGAATAGATGGCTGATTTGGCCAGTTGGATTTCTCTGATGTCATCCTGAATGATCTTTATATCATTTTCAGGATAGACAATAAAAGGTTCTTTCATCAAACCGGTTTCATCAATCAGATCGTTTACAAGCAGGTAAGCGACAATATCCAGGATGCCTGAGCCACATATTCCGGCAGGTTCGGTATTGCCGATTACTTCATATCGGCCAAAGCCGGGATAAGCTGAAATAGCTCCCGATACGGCAGCCATCCCGCAGGATATATTTGAGCCTTCAAAAGCCGGTCCTGCTGCTGTTGAGCACATGAAAATTCTGTCTTTGTTAACAAGGGCTATTTCTCCGTTGGTACCTATGTCAACATAAAGATAGTTTGTATGTGAATCTTTCAGGGCAGAAAGACCGGCAACAATATCAGATCCTACGTAAGCAGAGACACAAGGAAGGGTGATGACTGAACCATCGGGATTAATACTCAGTCGGGTATTAATTGCCCTTCTTATTTGTTTATCTGTGAATTTAGGGGTGAATGGGGCAAGTGCTATGGGAACAGGGTCTTCACCAAGAAGGATATGCAACATTGTGGTGTTCCCTGCGAAAGCCATTATTTCAATGTTTTCGTGCGAGCAATCCATTCCTTCCGTAAAATCATCAAGATACTTATTGATCTCTTTTATTAGAGATGTCTGCAACTCTCTCAGGCCATCCCTGTTTTTCTGGCAGTATTCTATTCTTGTTATTACATCGGCACCAAATGTTCTCTGCGGATTGAGAAAAGAAGACGTTTTAACCGTTTTCCCGTTCAGCATATCAAGGAAATACATCACAACAGTTGTTGTCCCTATATCAACAGCTACTCCGAAAGGTTTTGTAGTAAAGGGTTGTTTAATTATTTTTTCAAACGGCATTTCCTCCAGGTAGAGGCTCTGACTGGTAAGTATAACGGCTTCACCTGTTTCCGGGAGGATTACTTCAGCATCCCTGTCGGGATAAAAAGTGCAGGATCTTATTTTACCTTTGCCTCTGACATTAACTGTACATTTTCCACAGACCCCTCTTCCTCCGCACGGAGCATACACTGAATAACCATTATCCCTAAGGATCTTAAGAAGAGTATCTCCGGGTTCTGTTTCTATAATGTCAGCTTTCCCGCTATTAAGGATTGTAAGTCTGATCGACATAAAAATAATTTTCCGGTTAAATATGAAACCGGAACAAATTTATCAAAGATATCTAATCTTTAATTGCAGATAACAGATACAAAGAGTTATTTATCCCTTATCAGGGTCAGAACCATCTTGAATTTTTCAAATGCTTTAACTGAATGGGGAGTATTAGCAGGCATAATGATTGTATCTCCTGTTTCGAGGATATTGGAAAAGCCGTTAATAATTATTTCAGCCTTACCGTCAACTATCTGAACTACTGCATCATAAAGCGAAGTGTGTTCGCTCAGGCCTTCTCCCTTATCAAATGACATTAAACTAATATTCCCTGTTTCTTTTTTGAGTATGTGCTTACTTACCACTGATTTATCCGCATAAGGTATACTTGCAGCATAAGAGAATTTTGTCCCTTTCTCAAATTCATTGCTTCCCATAAATTTATCACATTATTTAGTTTTTTCTTTAAACCAGACTGTCAGTTCAGCACTGCCCTTGTCTATATTCATTTTTTCAATTTTTACTTTTTCAATTTTATGTCCCGTTTTTAGTGACAGATCATTAAGTAAATCCTTTCTCAACTCAGGCTTCAACAGTTCATGGTTATTAAAGGTAAGAGTGAAAGAGTTGAGTGTTTTATCCTGAACGAATATCTCCAGAATGAGAGCGGTGGTCAAAATTACTGAATTGACAAGGAGGGCCCCCAATACAGGAGGCTGAAGATCGGCCTGTGAATTGATGATTGAAATTCCTATTGTAGTGAAGAAATAAGTCATATCTTTTGCTGACATGTTCACTGTCCTGAAGCGTATAATGGCGAACAGTGCAAAAAGCCCAAGGGCTATACCAATTTGCACTTCCACTCTTTCCAGCAGAGAAACGAGCAAAAAGATCACTATACCCATCATAAAAAAGGAAAACATATTCTCCTCTTTTTGTGAAAAGCGGTAATATATCATTCTGATAAGAATGAAAATAACGGCAAGATTTATCCCGAATCTCACAAAAACACTGAGAAGGCTGTCTTCAACTGCTAATGCTGTAATTGACATGTCATTATAATATTAATTATTACTCCCGTACCGTCTGCAATCATATAGAAGGGTATTAACTATAAAGTTACGTTTATCAAATTGTTCGTAAAAACTGTCAAGGTATTTTATCATGTCACGTTTTGATTTTTCTTTCAGCCAGGGAAACTCATTTATTACCATGTAAAATTCGTCTTTTTTGTCGGTAAATTCCCTGAGTACAACTTCGAATACTTCTCTTTCCCGGCATAAACCCAGATAAACTCGTTCCCGGACTGATTTGATGCCTAGATTTTCTCCGGGAACAGCGTAACTCGTATTGACCAGTCCCGAATAATCGAAGTCATACGGAACAACCACACCAAGATCGGGTCTCTCCGACCAGCTGTCTGAAAGGACTGTCACATTATGTTGACCTCCTACCGACCAATCTGCATTACCTATCATATAATTAAAGATAGCCATCCTGTCAAGCATTGAGGGTTTTATCATCCTTCTGCTGAGATTGTCCGATTTAACTTCAACAGTACCGGTGCGTTCAGCAAGATGTTCAACCGGTTCTATGGCAAAAGCAAATTCGCGGATAAGATTCTTGTTTCTTCTGGTTTTCCCGGTATTTATATAATCAATCCTTAATAGCTTAACTTTATAGCTGTTATCTGTCAGAACATTGTATAGTTTATAAACAAGGTATTCCCGTAGCAGGTAATCTTCATGACCTTTCCTGCAGATAGTTACCATCTTAAGCTTGTTGATCCTGCTGAACTCTTTACCTATAGTATCTTTCACTCTGAAATTGAGCATGAGAGGAGGGAAATCACAATAGTTACGCCTGAATTCGCCCCGTGCCCTGACTCTTATATTCTTGCTCACAGAATCATTTTCACCGGGTTTATACGTGAGGATGGCATCAAGGTACTCCTCGTCAGATCTTTTCCTCTTGTATTGTGTAATATCGAAACGTATGGAAATATCAAGTATACTGTCGTTTTCAAACAGCAATAGTGAGCGGGGCAAAGTGTCAGTAACCGGATATGTTGTGTCAGCATAACTGCTCTGGGCAGATAATGAAGTATTTATAAGCAGTAACAGGATAAAGACCGGCAGTGTGAATCTGTTCATACAATTATATTGTCTTAATCCCTATTAACAAATTTATTAATTTAATACTAATTAACGTTTAAACCGTTAGATCTAAAGTTTGTTCAAACAAAATTTTTTTCCTTCTGGTTTTTACCTTTTTAGTAAGCTGTTATTTTATATTCAGGTCCCCGTACAGATAATCAACACTGTACTGAAAGATCTCATAGAATGGCAATAGTATTATTGCATGGGTTTAAAAAAATAGTATTATATTACAAATAAATTAGATGAAAAAGGTGATCCGTGATGCCTGATTGATTTACGAATCACATATAATGATTGCAACAATTTTCTGTACCTGGTTGTTATTCCTGTATATACTGCAAGTATTTTGTTTTTAATTTTGAATTCTTATATGCGAAGGTTCATTTTTATATTACTGTCTCTGATATTTATGTTCAGCTTTGCCATGTGGGGGCAGGAGGCTGATCATGAGTCCTTTAAGTACAATGATGGTCCTTATATTTTCAGACTTAATAATATATACAATGCTTTTTGGGTAAGAGATGGCCAACTCATTGAAGAATTGCTGATACCTGCCGCTTTCAATGACGTAAAAAAAAATTTTGATTTACCTTTTGATTATAAGGATATGAATAAGGTTTTTAAGAGAAGAACCCGATTCAGGCAGAGTTACAGGAATGTTGACAGTATCTGTGTCATCAGTGATGTTCACGGCCGGTATGACCGTTACACAGATCTGCTTAAAGCAGTGCAGGTCGTTGACAATGAATTGAAATGGGATTTCGGTAAAGGACATCTTGTAATATTGGGAGATATATTTGACAGGGGAGATCAGGTTACAGAGATACTCTGGCATGTCTTTAGTCTGGAAAAACAAGCTGAGAAAGCAGGAGGGAAGGTGCATGTGCTTTTCGGCAATCATGAGCAAATGGTGCTAAATTATGAACTGGGATATATAGCTGATAAATACAGAAAAACAGAAACAACTGCAAATATCAGTTATACTGAATTGTTTTCTGAGAACAGTGTTCTGGGAAACTGGTTAAGAAAGAAACCTGTGGCTGTCACCATAAACAATATTTTGTTCGTTCATGCAGGTATATCTCCTTTAGTAGTGATAAAAGGTTTCACTGTGAAGAAGATGAACAGGATGTTTTACAGAGAAGTTTTGGGGAAAGACCCTGAAGTTGTTTTGCGTGATGAGAACTTGTCTTTACTGATTTCTGATCAGGGACCTTTGTGGTACCGGGGATATTTTTCAAGAGCTGGTATTGATGAAGAGATCATTGATGGAATACTCTCATTTTACGGGGTGGAACACATTGTTGTGGGACATACTCCGGGAGAAAGGATAAGGTCGTTCCACAATAATAAAATTCTTGGTATTGATGCCGGGATTGCCAACGGATTGCCGGGAGAAGCACTATTGATCAGGAGAGATGAATTTATCAGGGTCAATAATGAAGGCAGACAATCAAAACTGACTGTTAAGAACAAATAAGATTCTCTGATTTTAAGGGATAAAAGCACATATTTTTTTCGTTGTCTGTTTTTTAAATATTCACTTTAGTTCCGAGCTTTGTTCTTTATCTTCCGGTAAAGGATATTTGTTATTGAATCAGGATTTTCATGGTGATAGATATAAGTGGGGAATCTGATCTCTGCCATCACTGTATGTGTTTTTTTTACCCTTTCAAAAAGGTCATTGTCGGCACCAAGAGGTATATCCCGGAAACCACCCAGTGAAAGAAGAATAGTTTTATCAATAACGAATGTGCCGCCTATTACGCAATACTTTAAATGTATTCTTACAGAGGGATTGTTTTTGTCAGGCACATATTGGTTGCCTGTTATTTTTGCCCCGCCGTGAAGGAAGCCTGTATCAGGATTCTGTAAGAGGTATTCCTTTCTTTTTTTAAGATGATCTGCCCGGTATTCATCATCGGAATCAAGAAAAGTAATGAATTTACCATTGGCCTACTTTATGCCGTGGTTTTTTGCAGAGACATCTTCTCCATGATCTTTCTGCAGGTATATAATGTCTGCATCAGTGTTAAGTCAGTTTTTTATGAGAAAAGATGTATTATCTGTGCTGCCGTCATCAACAATAATGGCTTCCCAGTCATTTTCAGTCTGCGATACAAGCGATTTAAGGGCCCTTGGAAGAAATGCTGCCCTGTTATATGTAGTTATAATGACTGTGAAAAATGGCTGCTGATCCATTTTGATTCAATCAGAATATCTGGCTTTATAGTGTCTGATTTAAAGAAAAAGGGTATAGGCTATTAATCCGTAGATTCATTATTCTTTGGTTCCTCTTCCGTGAAGAGTCTGACTTTCATAGCTATTGGTCCTTTCGGGCCTTTTCCTGTTTCGAAGGCCACTACATCGTTTTCTGAAACATGGTCCTGTAAATTGTTGACATGTACAAAAACCCTTTCTCCTGTCTCCAGGTCGCGGATAAAACCAAATCCTTTTGATTCATTGAAGAATGTGATAACTCCCTTACGTATAAAATCTGCGGCATCGGGAGTGTTTTTCGTTGCACTCAGTTCAATGCTTTCAGGGTCGACATCCTGTTTATTGTCAGGATCCGGAGGCGTATCTGTAATGACACCAAACTCGTTTACATAGGCTATCATATCCTCAAAACTATTCTTTTTACCTTCATTTTTTTTCTTTGCACGTTTCTGCTCTTTGGCTTTTCTCTTCTTTTCTCTTTTATTCCTTACTTCCTTTTTACCGAATGATTCCTGTGATCTGCCCATAAATAATTATAAGTCTGGTTATTTAATGAATTACTGTCCGGCTATTGAACGGGATTGTGAACAGTTATGAACTAACCGTATGATTAGCAAAAGATTGCGCAAAATCGGAAAGCCGGTTCAACAAACAAAGGTACATAAAATACATGTAAATCCATTATTCCGTTGGAAGAGGTCTGAAAATATCTTATTTCAGAATTCTGCAGGCAGGTTCAATCTGTCTGTACAGGGTTTATTTTTGAACTTAAAAGATGTCCGTTTGTTATTAGATAAGGATAAAAAACATAATTAATCATGTATAGCAAGGTCAGTGGATCAAGCAGGAAAGTTGTAATAGTAGGGGCAGGGATGGTAGGATCTGTTTATGCTTATGCATTATCGGCGAGTGGACTGGCTGATGAGATAGTATTAATAGACAACAATGAAGAGCTGGCCAGGGGGCAGGTTCTTGATCTTGTTCACGGACAGGTCTTTGTGCCGACAGTAGGGATAAGAACCGGCGGCGTTGATGATTACCGTGATGCGAAGCTTATTGTTATCACTGCCGGGGCAGCTCAGAAGCCGGGGGAAACACGTCTGGAACTTTTAAAAAAGAACGCAGGCATTGTAGGAAATATAGCTGAAAATATAGCCGCCAGCGGGTCAGAAGGTGTAATGCTGATAGTGACTAATCCGGTTGATGTAATGACCTGGGTTGCTCTGAAGAGTTCGGGGTGGAGCAGGGGGAGAGTCATTGGTTCGGGTACCGTACTTGACAGTGCAAGATTCAGGCACCTCTTGAGTAAAAATTGCGGGGTTGATGTACATAATGTACACGGTTATATTCTTGGGGAGCATGGTGACAGCGAGTTTGCTGCCTGGTCGATGACCAATATAGCAGGGATGGCGATTGATCATTATTGTCCTGTCTGCCGTAAGTGTTCCAACTGGAAAAATGAAAGGAAGAAGATAGAACAGCAGGTAAGAGATTCTGCTTATCATATTATAAATGCGAAAGGCTCAACACATTTTGCAGTCGGACTCGCACTGGTCAGAATTACCGGAGCAATTCTCAGAAAACAAAACAGTGTAATGACAGTATCAACATTATTGAACGGGGAATATGGGTTAAGTGATATCTGTATAAGTGTTCCGTCAATAGTAACTGATGGCGGGGTTGAAAGAATAATTACAGGACCTTTGAAGGAAGAAGAAACAGAAGCATTAATGAAGTCAGCCGCTATCCTTAAGAAATCGACAGACTCTTTATACGCCTGACAGAACTTTCACAGGTAAAGGTTTATGGCTGGAATTGCAGAATATACATTATGTTTATACTGAACTTTAAAAACTGTGCTTATTTTTGGGCCTTTGATTTAACACAGAGATACAGTTTATGGAATTAAATACGAACGTTTCTGTCAGAACCAGAGAAGATTTTATTTCGGATATAAAAGCCGGAAAGGAGGAATGGGATCTTATCATTATCGGTGGAGGGGCCACTGGTTTGGGTATTGCCGTTGATTCAGCCGGCAGGGGAATGCAGACGCTGTTACTTGAACAGTCTGATTTTGCTAAGGCTACTTCCAGCAGGAGTACAAAGCTTGTTCATGGAGGAGTCAGGTACCTGCAGAAGGGTGATGTGGCACTTGTAAGGGAGGCATTGAAGGAGAGAGGATATCTCCTGAAAAATGCACCTCATCTGGTCAGGAGTCAGCGATTTATAATAGGTAATTACAGGTGGTGGGAAAGGCCTTTTTATACTCTCGGTCTTATTTTTTATGATCTTCTCTCAGGCAGGATGTCTTTCGGCAGGTCTATGCCAATGAGTAAGAAGGAAGTTGTAAGGAGTATACCAGGTATTGTAAAGGAAGGTTTGAGAGGAGGCGTGATGTACTATGACGGGCAGTTCGATGATTCCCGTCTGGCTGTTAATCTGATGCAGACAGCAATTGAGGAAGGAGCAGTGGTGGTCAACTATTGCAGGGTATCGTCAATTATGAAAGATGATTCAGGAAAGATAAACGGAGTTGTTGCACAAGATATGCTTGACGGTGGTACTTTCAGAATAAAAAGTCGTTCTGTGGTCAATGCAACAGGTATCTTTGTGGATGATATAATAAGGATGGATGATCCCTCACAGAAACCTCTGGTACGCCCAAGTCAGGGAATTCATTTTGTAGTGGACAGATCATTTCTCGGAGGCGATGATGCAATCATGGTCCCGAAAACAAGTGACGGAAGAGTGATGTTCGGAGTCCCCTGGCATAACAGGGTAATACTTGGCACTACCGATGTCCCTGTCGGGGAATTTGTTCTGGAGCCCAAACCTTTGGAAGAGGAAGTTGATTTTATTCTTGAAACAGCCGGTCGTTATCTTGAAAAGAAACCACGCAGGGAAGATGTTCTTTGTGTCTTTGCAGGGCTGCGTCCTCTTGCTGCTCCAAAGAATGATGAAGGCTCCTCAAAGACAAAAGAGATTTCAAGGAGTCATAAGTTATTTGTGTCTGAGTCGGGCCTGATAACCATTACAGGAGGTAAATGGACAACCTACCGTAAAATGGCGCAGGATACTGTCGATATGGTTATTAAAAAAGGAAGGATGCATTTCGGAGAGTGTACCACGAAAAACCTGAAGATACACGGTTATCAAAAAGATCCCAAAATGGATGACTGCAGATATATTTATGGAAGTGACAGTGAGGCGGTCAGAAAAATGGAAAATGAAGATCCTTCTTACCGTGAATTACTTCATAAAAATTTTGCTTTTACATCAGGAGAAGTTATCTGGGCTGTAAGGAATGAGATGGCCAGGACAGTGGATGATGTTCTGGCAAGAAGAATACGTGCACTTTATTTTGATGCAAAAGCTTCAGTTGTCATGGCCCCGAAGGTAGCATCAGTAATGGCAGCAGAACTCAAAAAAGATAAAGCCTGGGAAGAGAAACAGATCAGTGATTACACTGAAATAGCCAGTGCATACATATTGGCCTGACAGTTTACTGCAATAATTCTTTTACAATAGCAGAGATCTCTTTCCCGTCAGCCCGGCCTGACAGCTCTTTCATGGCAGAACCCATAACCTTCCCCATATCAGCAGAAGATTTTGCGCCGGTTTTTTCTATGATAGTGCTTATAATCTGTCGCAGTTCTTCAGTACTCATTCTGGCCGGAAGGTATTTTTCAAGAGCAGTTGCTTCAGCCATTTCATTAGTGTACAGGTCATCCCTGTTCTGTTCTCTGTAAATGGCAGCTGATTCTTTTCTCTGCTTCACCAGTTTCTGGATAATCCTTAGTTCTTCTTCAGACGTGAGAACAGAGCCGGCACCTTTTTCACTGATTGCCAGCAAAAAAGCAGTCTTTGCAGCCCTGAGAGCTTCTAGTGTGACTTTGTTGCCCGTTTTCATGGCTTCTCTCAGATCGGTGGAAATTTTTTCTGTAAGCGACATATTCTGTATATTTATTGTTCAGACAAAATTAGAAAATCATATTATACCATATCCCTGACAGGACGAAAAGTTGAAATTTATCTTTATTAGTTGCTTTATTCTCCTGCGGTTGGGTTCAGGGTTTTTTAAAAATACAAAAGAAATCCCTTCCTTTTCCCCTAGCAGCAGATGAGATTTGCCAGCTCATGATTTTAACAAAATTTTAATATTTTTGGGAAAGTTTTTTAAAACTGAGGGCTTTCTTATTAAGAAGGCAAATTTTATTTTTGCCACTTGTTCATTTTTATAATTTTGAAAATTGGGAGGAAAATTATGTCAGCACACACCAGATTGATGAAGTATTTTTTAACGGTTTTTCTGGGATTACTGTCGGTAAATATTTGTTTTTCAGCTTCAGCAGATATTTTCGAACTTTACACCCCCTTTCGTACCATTACTGTTCCACCGGGTGAATCTATTGATTATCCTATTGAAGTAATCAATAACACACAGGAAACAAAGACTGTTTTTCTTGTTGTTTCGGGTATTCCGCGGACCTGGAATTACAGTTTAAAATACGGTTCGTATGACATACGTCAGATATCAGTTCTTCCGGGAGAGAAGAAGAGTGTAAGTCTGAAGGTTGATGTTCCGTTACAGGTAAACAAGGGCCATTACGGTTTTCAGGTCACTGCAAGAGACCTTTTCACCCTGCCGCTTACAGTAACAGTATCCGAACAGGGTACTTTTAAGACAGAGTTCACTTCTACTCAGGCTAATATGGAAGGTGTTTCAACTTCAACTTTCAGTTTTGAGACCAAACTGCGAAACAGTACTGCCGAGAGGCAGCATTATGGATTATCCGCCAATGTGCCGGCAGGATGGATTGTGACCTTCCGGCCTAATTTCAGGCAGGCTACTTCGGTCGATATTGATGCAAACAGTGAAGCAAATATATCCATTGATATTGACCCGCCCGACAGAGTGCAGGCAGGAACTTATAAGATACCAGTCAGGGCATCAACAAGCGGAACTTCTGCTACCCTGGACCTGGAGGTAGTGATAACAGGAACATACGGAATGACACTCACAACACCGACAGGCTTACTCAGTACTACTGTTACTGCAGGTGATACCAGAAATATAGATCTTGTAATTAATAACACAGGTTCTACCCAGTTATCAAATATCAGTCTGGGAGCCACTACACCTCTTGGCTGGGAGGTTACTTTCGATCCGGAAAAAATTGATATCATTGCTCCCGGTAAATCGGGACAGGTATCTGCTACACTTAAGGTTGATAAGAAAGCTATTGCCGGAGACTATGTCACAAGGTTTAATGCAGTAGCCCCTGAAACCACCTCAGAAGCAGATTTCAGAGTGACAGTCAGGACACCAATGATATGGGGATGGTTGGGAATATTTATAATAATCGGAGCTCTGGGAATAGTTTATTATTTATTCCGTAAGTATGGAAGGAGGTAATAAATGAATTCCTCTGTTATCGAATTTGCCGGTCTAACAAAAAAATACGGATCATTTACAGCCGTTGACCATCTTAATTTGTCAATAGATGAGGGAGAAATATTTGGTTTACTGGGTCCTAACGGAGCCGGAAAATCAACAACTATACTGATGATGCTGGGATTAACAGAACCAACTTTTGGTACTGTTAGGGTTTGTGGAATAAATTCCACGACCAATCCTGTGGAGGTAAAGAGAAAAACAGGCTATTTACCTGAAGATGTTGGCTTTTATGATGATTACACAGGATTTGAAAACCTTATCTATTCAGCAAGACTTAATGGAATACCCGATAAAGAAGCGAAGGAGAAGGTGAAATATATTCTTGACAGGGTTGGATTAAGCGAAGAGATAAACAAAAAAGCAGGAAAATATTCCAGGGGAATGCGTCAGCGACTGGGACTGGCAGATGTTCTTATAAAAGATCCGTCCGTGATAATCCTTGATGAACCAACATTGGGAATAGACCCTAAAGGGATCAGCGAATTTCTTGAACTTATTTTAAAGCTTAGCAGAGAAGAAAAGAGCACTGTCCTTCTTTCATCTCATCATCTGCATCAGGTACAAAAAATATGTAACAGAGTCGGTATTTTTGTAGGAGGGAAACTGATTGCTGAAGGAGATATAAATACATTGTCGAACAAATTGTTCTCCAGTGATCCTTTCCATATTGAAGCAGCCATAAGACAGGATGAAAAGGTTGGATCACCTGATATTGTAAGGAATGAATTAGTGGAAAAAATAAAACAAGTAGCCGGGGTTCATTATATTGAAACATTCAATGATACTTTCCGGATATCCTGTGCAGAGGACGTGAGTGGTGAGATAGCAAGGGTGATAGTGGAATCGGGAGTTCAATTGATCCATTTATCAGGGAAAGAGTACGGATTGGACGACATCTATAACCGTTATTTTGAACAGAATGGAAACAGTAACTGATATCTCAAACAGGATGAAAAGGCTGACAACAATTTTTAATAAGAGAATATTACCAGATATTGAAAGAGAGCAGGAAAGGCAAAAAGTAAACCGCGTCGCTCCAGGTGCTTTTATGGTGATGGTAAAGAAAGAAGTGTCGGATCATATCAGAAGCTGGCGGTTCATTATCTTATTTTCCATAATAATTCTGACATGTCTCGGATCAGTTTTGAGTGCTCTTCAGGGATTCAGTGATGCCATAAAGGCAAGCCAGGGCGATGAGTCCTTCTTTTTTCTCAGACTGTTTACTGCCACTGACGGCACCCTGCCCTCTTTTTTCGTCTTTGTGAGTTTCCTTGGTCCTTTACTGGGAATAAGTATGGGCTTTGATGCAATAAACACAGAGGAAAACAAGAATACCCTTAGCAGGGTAATGTCGCACCCCATCCATCGTGACAGTATAATAAATGCAAAATTCGTTTCTGCACTGGCCGTTCTGAGTGTGATGTTTTTCCTTCTTGGATTTATCGTAATGGGCATGGGAATCATTGCTATTGGTATTCCCCCCACTCCGGAAGAATTTTTAAGAGTTATCTGTTTTATCATTCTTACTATCCTGTATGTATCATTCTGGCTGAATCTTTCAATATTTTTCTCTGTTAAATTCAGGCAACCGGCTACATCGGCTCTTTCAGGAATAGCTGTCTGGCTTTTCCTTACAGTGTTTTACAGTATATTAGTAAGTGTTGTCGCCAAGGCGGCAGCTCCCTCTGAAATGGCATCAAGCCAGCAGGTTATGAAGTATCAGCAATTGGTTTTCGGGATGCAGAAGATATTACCCAGCGAGATGTTCAGCGATGCCACAACTACTCTTCTTGTTCCTACTATCAGAACACTGGGACCTCTGACTGCGGAGAAGATGTACGGCACACTTCCCTCAGCATTACCTCTCGGACAAAGCCTTCTGATAGTATGGCCCCAGATAACCGGTCTTGTTGCTGCCTCAATCCTTTGTTTTGTTCTTTCGTATATCTCCTTTATGAAAAGAGAGATTCGATCAGGATAATGCATGTTGATTAAATAACTGATTGGTACAGTTTTTGTATTGTAAATCCTGTCTTAAACCCAATCGTTATGAAAAACTCAATCAGGATTTTAGTGGTCTTATCTGTAATCAGTTTACTTTTGCTATCTCTTTCATGTGAAAAACAAAAGGCTGATGAGCTTCCCGGAGATCCGGTACCAATAAATACCGAACCCTACCAGAAAGAAGTGATCAGAGCAGCTAATGAATTTGCTTTTGATCTTTTCAGACCTCTTTTAGTTGAGGCAAAAGGTACTGAAAACATAATGATCTCACCATACAGTGTTACGAGTGCCCTGTCAATGCTTTTAAACGGAGCATCGGGAGAGACATTTAATTCTGTCAGGGCGGCCCTGAGGATGGATGATAAAACACTCAGTGAAATAAATGAGACATATCTTAAGCTGATGACTGAGATGGTTCCTGTTGATAAACGGGTTATTATGGAAATTGCCAACTCAGTATGGGTCGAAAAAAGGCTTATTGTCAAACAGCCTTTTATCACTGCACTACAGACATGGTACAAAGCTGAAGCACGCGATATTGATGTAAGCGATCCAAATGCTGTTGATATGGTAAATAACTGGATAGCTGAGAAAACGCATGATAAAATTACGGAAATGCTTGATCAACTGGATCCCGATCTGGCCATGCTTTTAATAAACGCAATATATTTCAACGGGAAATGGAGACATCAGTTTGACAAATCAGAAACGTATAATGAGGATTTTTATGTTACACCCTCAAATCTGAAAAATGTACCGATGATGCATCAGAAGGAGAATTTTTGTTATATCGAAACTCCTGAAGCCAGCATCATTGAGTTACCCTACGGACAAGGTAATTATTCCATGGTTATTGCTTTGCCTGCAGTAACTATTTCTACAGGAGAACTGGCTGCTGCCTTAACTCCTGATCTGTGGGAAGAATGGATGGATGACCTTTCGGTTGGACCTAAAGAGGTAAATGTTACCATGCCAAAGTTCAAATACAGATATAAGAGGCTTCTTAATGCTGATCTTGCCAATCTTGGTATGGGAATAATCTTTTCTGATTTGGCAGATTTCAGTAATATCAGTGATCAGTCTCTCATGGTGACCAGAGTGCTTCATGAGACCTTTATTGAGACCGATGAAGAGGGAACAGAAGCTGCAGCAGCAACAGTTGTTGAAGTTTGCTTAACATCGGTAACTCCTGTTAATGAAATGAATCTGAATCGTCCTTTCCTGTACTTCATACGTGAGACCTCAACGGGAACAATAGTATTTATGGGACGCGTAGGGGATCCCACTGTCGGCTGAGGATAATTTATAACGGTTCCACATGGATTGTCACAGTCAGATTATCATACGACTGTGACAATTCTTTTTCAATCATATCGCAATAAGCATGGGCATTGCCAACTGATACGTTTTCAGGTACTTCAATATGCATGTCAATAAATCTCTGGTTTCCGGCGCAACGTGTGCGCAGATTATGGTAGCTGATCTCCATATCAGTAAGTTTTTTTTCGAGTTCACTTATTTCGTTCTTTTCCCAGGCAGTGTCGAGAAGAGGAGTAAAAGCTTTTTTTAGAAGTAAACCTGCTTCATATATTATGAAGAGAGCTACAAGGATTGCAATAAGCGGATCGAGCCATTTAATATCTGTGATGATAATGAGTAATAAACCCAGTGCCACTCCTGCGGAACTATATACATCTGTCTTAAGATGAAGCGCATCAGCTTCGAGAGCTACTGAATTTGTTTCGCGTGCCACTTTGTATAATTTGCGTGAGACGAAAATATTAACAAGGGCCGAGATGAACATAACAGATGATCCCAGCCATAATGATTCGAGAAAAATATCTTCTCCCATTAATTTTCTCACTGCTTCGGTAATTATCCATAAAGCAGCTGCAAATATCAGCAGCGATTCGATGACTCCTGAAATGTTTTCAATTTTTCCATGGCCGTAAGGATGTCTTTCATCAGGAGGGTTATCCGAAATCCTTACAGAGATAAAGGCAATAATTGCTGCAACAAGGTCCATCGATGAATGAATGGCTTCGGAAATGATACTCACCGACCCGCTCAGGATGCCTGCCACGACCTTCATTGTTATCAGAAAGGTATTTGATATTATGGAGAGTCTTGCCGTTTTAACCTTTTTGTTCATGGATATGCAGCCTTAACTGTAACGTTCAGTAAAGGATTTCGTAGAAGGCATATTATAATTCAAATAGTTATCAGTTCATATCTGATATTTCCCAGTCCTATTTTTTCAGCATGTTCCAGACCCTCTTTCCAAAAGGCATCGGGGTGGGCAAGCCGGAATTTGTCTTCTCCTCTGAGGTCACCTTGTTTATGATCAGTGCATATCTGACTTCCCGGGAGGGCCGGAGCAGCACTGACTAGATCGGCACAGGCCATATCAAGAGCAACAGGATCAAAAGATGCAGCCATACCAATATCAGGTACGAGTGGATAATCATTGAAGGACCAGCAATCGCACATGGGTGATACATTCATAATGAAGCTGATATGAAAGCAGGGTTTGTCTTTCACAACAGCATAGGTATATTCAGCAATTCTTTTGCATACTGTAGCCGATGAGTTCTGCCATACAACATGAGCTGCATCATATTGACAAACGGCAACACACTGTCCACAACCGACACATTTTGAATAATCGATTCGGGCAATTTTATCTTCTCCTACATGTACGGCATCATGAGCACAGTTCTTTTCACAGATACGGCATCCGGTACATGCTTTTTCGTCAATCACCGGTGATGATCCGGAGTGGAGAAATAATTTTCCTCCGACGGAAGCACAACCCATTCCGAGGTTTTTCAAAGCACCCCCGAAGCCCGTCATCTCATGACCTTTGAAATGTGTAAGAGATATTATGACATCAGCTTCAGTGATAGCAGTGCCTATTTTTGCACTTGCGGAATATTCCATATCGAGTCTTATTTCCCGATAATCGGTACCTTTAATACCATCGGCAATTACTACCGGGCAACCGGTAACAATGGGATTATATCCGTTCTCATAAGCTGCTTCAAGATGGGAAGGACCGTTTGCCCTTCTCCCATAATAGAGAGTGTTAGCATCAGTCAGGAAAGGTATTGCATCTTTTGCTTTCAGCATCCTGACAATCTGTGCTGCATAATTGGGACGAAGATAGGCAAGATTACCAGGTTCTCCGAAATGGATCTTCAGAGCAACCAGTTTCCTGGAAAAATCAATAGTATTTATCCCTGCTCTGATAACAAGGTTTTCAAGTTTCCTCAAAAGATTTTGAGAAGAATTGACTCTTAAATCAGTAAACCATACTTTGGATGAGGTCATAGTATTTTATTATAGAGATAGAATTTTTGCAAGTTCCACGAGGTTATGATCGACGTCTTTGTGAAGTTTGATTGCTTTACGGAAAGGTACCAGCACTATTTCGTCATTGGCAATACCTACCATAACACTTTTCTGATCATCCAGCAGAGCTTCTACAGCGGCATGTCCCAGCCTGCTGGCATTAACCCTGTCGATAGCTGTAGGAGAGCCTCCCCTTTGAAGATGACCTAGAACAGAAACTCTTATATCACAATTAGTGAAATCACATTTAACTTTCTCTGCAATGGCAAAAGCTCCACCCTCCTCATCACCTTCGGCGACAATAATAAGATTACTGGATTTCTTTCTGATATTCCCTGATTCGATAAAAGCTTTTAGGTCACGGGCTTCCCCCCTTGTTTCAGGGATGATAATAGCCTCAGCACCAGTGGCAATACCACTATAAAGGGCAATAAATCCAGCTTCAGCACCCATTACCTCTACAAAGAACATCCTGTTATGGGCACTGGCTGTATCCCTTATCTTATCAACCGCCTGCACAACAGTATTCAGTGCTGTATCATAACCAATTGTATAATCAGTGCCATAAATGTCGTTGTCGATAGTGCCTGGGATACCTACAAAAGGCAGATCATATTCTTCGTTGAAGATCCTGGCTCCGGTGAAAGAACCATCTCCACCGATAACCACTACTCCGTCTATCTGAGACTGCTTAAGATTATTGAAAGCTTTTGCTCTCCCCTCAGGAGTCCTGAACTCTTCACAACGGGCAGTCTTAAGTATCGTACCGCCTCTCTGTATAATATCACTCACGCTGCTTGATTCCAGATTAATGAAATCTGAAGTTATCAGGCCCTGATAGCCCTGACGGATACCTATTACTTCAAGTCCGTTATAAATAGCTGTACGCGTTACCCCCCTGATGGCAGCATTCATTCCGGGAGCATCCCCTCCGGATGTCAATACTCCGATTTTCTTTATTCTTCCCATTTTTTCCATTAAAAAAATTAGCGCACAAAGGTAATATATTTCTTATAAACACAAAGTTAGGGATTTTGTCTTTTCATATATTGGATACAACATTATATACTTTTTCAATAAGCCATCCGGGTGTTGATGTGGCGCCGCTGATACCTGCACTCTTTTTCCCTCGGAACCATGCTTTATCTATTTCTTCAGCAGAAGAGATAAAATAGGTTGAAGGATTGATCTCCCGGGCGATAGAAAATAACATCCTCCCATTTGAACTATCTTTCCCGCTTACAAAAATTATTATATCATGCTTTGAGGCAAATTCTCTCAGGGAAGGTTCTCTGTCAGATACCTGTCTGCATATAGTGTTGTGTACATGGAGACAGCTGTCAGGATCACATATTCCTTTCTTCTTCATTTCCATCCCGAGACTTTTGATGAACATATCATATTTCTCAGTATTCATGGTGGTTTGTGAGAAGAGCCACACAGGTCTGGTAACATCAATTTTACTAATGTCTCCGGTATCCAAAACGAGAATACCTTCATTTTGTATCTGACCCATGAGGCCAATAACCTCTGCATGTCCGGTTTTCCCGAAAATAACTACCTGTCCGTTATATTCACGGGCTTTCAGCCATGCATTCCTGATTTTTGATTGAAGTTTCTTGACAATGGGGCAGGTTGCTTCTATTATGCGGATATTGTTATTTTTTGCAGTAAGATATGTTTCCGGAGGTTCCCCATGAGCTCTTATCAGAACGCTGACGTTTTTTAGTTTTCTGAATTCTTCATGACCAATAGTAACTAGTCCGAGCTTTGTCAGCCGCTCCAATTCTCTGTCATTATGCACTATCGATCCAAGCGAATAGACTTTTTCCCCGTTAAGAAGTTCTTTTTCAGCTATCTCAACGGCGTTCATCACTCCGAAACAAAAACCGGATCTTTTGTCTGTTTCAACTTTCATTAATCTTTTTTTCAATTATCCCTCGAACCCATTCCATTTGCTGTTCGACTGTCATACGGCTATTGTCCAGGATGATGGCATCATCAGCTCTTCTCAGGGGACTGATATCTCGGTTCTCATCGGTTATGTCACGTGCTATTATATTCTGTCTTACATCTTCAAAATCGACGACAATACCTTTCCCTGTCAGTTCATCGTATCTTCTTTTAGCACGTATATCAACAGATGCAGTCATAAATATCTTCAGTTCAGCTTCAGGAAAGACAACGGTTCCAATATCCCTTCCGTCCATCACAATACCTTTGGACAGGCCTATCTGTCTTTGCAATGCAACAAGTTTCGTGCGTACCTGGGGAATAGTGCTTACAGGACTTACGTATGATGAGACATCAATGCTTCTTATTTCTCTTTCAACATTTTCAGAATTCAGATGTGTTTCAAACTCTCCGGAAGCTGGATTATATAGGAATTCGATATTTATCCTGTTCAATTCACCTGTTATTCTTTTATCATCGGGTATACCGTTCAAAATATAACCCTTTCTCATACTATAGAGGGTTACTGCCCGGTACATGGCTCCACTGTCGATATAAATATAACCGAGTTCCTTAGCAATGGTTTTCGCAAAAGTACTCTTTCCGCATGACGAGTATCCGTCTATCGCAATGACTATCTTTTTTGCCATAGATGACTTAATTAGTTGTATAATTCATTGATTACAAATATTATGTGTTTTGTCCTGAATGGTGTTACGTGAAATAAAAATACGGATTCCAGATGGATTTACAAAACCTTCATTTTTTAAACCGGCTGTATAACTGATCAGGTTTTATAGTAAGGGAAATATGTGTTGAGGCTCCTGCAAGATGATATGTCGCTCTTCCAAATTCGAGATTCAGGATAGTAGTATTGACCCCGAACCCCCAGGATAAACCCACAGTGGATATTTTTGACTCAACCTGAAGTTCTTTTCTTCTCCTGTAATTATATCCTGCACTTATATATATGTTTTTATGGGGGATAAGCTCTGCTGATACAGTCACATGTCTCAGTATGTTTTCAAGAAAGGCAGATGACTGGAAATAATTATTTCCGGGATCTGTGTCCTCATATTCTGAAGTCATGTCATATTTTTCCAGATGGTTCAGAGTCAGGGAGAATCTGAGGGGTGCGTATGGCAGTTTCTGTGACATGCCTGCAAGTATTTCGAAGGGCAGCTTTTGTCTGTTTCCTCCTGTGTATGTTATAAGTTGCAGTCCGGCGTTTCTTAATACAATACCTGCCGAAAAAAGGTCTGATTGATTATGATATGAAGCGCCTATGTCAAAAGCAAATCCTAATGATGTATATTTTTCCAGATGCGATAAAATTGGTTTGAAAGCTATGCCAGCCGAAACAGATGAATTTATTTCTCTTGAATAAGAGAGCAGAAGAGCATACTCCGAAGCCCGGAAAGACCCTGTTATGGTACCTGTAGCGTCGGCTTCGGTAAATGATCCGTAATTAAGATAGATCAGGCCTCCGGAAAAATTGCCTGCAGAAGAATATGATCCTGAATATAAAGCACACCCGTAATTAATGTCTGCAAAGTAATTCACATAATTCAGTGCAAGGCTATTTCCCATAGACCGGTTTAAGAGGGCAGGGTTATCACATGTAAGATTCAGATTATCATTGTAAATCGAAACATTAGTTCCTCCGAGCGAAGCAATAAACCCTGAATGTGTGAGATTCAGAAACTCATAAATATTATCACCGCCAGTCTGGGCATGCAGTCTTCCCAGAATAAAAGAAAAAAGAATTATATATAGAATTTTTCTTGACATGGCAGGATAACCAAATATAGCAGATTTTTATAAAACGAAGCTTTACTGTTCTTAGTATCAGAATTATTCCGGCAGACTGTAATGTTGAATTAGTGTCTGATCAGTATATCTTTGTCAGTTTTGTGATTCTTATTACGGTTCATTTTTATTATTTCAAATTCTTTCGACTAATTCCGGAAAAGGCTGTTGGTAAGTCGCGTAATAAATTAATAAACAATACTATAAGGTATTAAAAACTTTCGAACAGGGTAAAAAATACGAAAAATAGTACTGATATTATGTTGTATTATTATTATATTTGCCGCCTCAAAGTAAAAATGACTGATGAATCAGTATATATTATACATTTATAATTTTAACTAAAATTCCGATTCAGATGAAAATTCTTGTATGTATTAGCAATGTACCTGATACAACAACCAAGATCAAGTTTTCCGAAGGTGATTCTTCTATTGACACAACAGGAGTGCAATGGGTTATAAATCCGTGGGATGAGTTATCTCTTACCCGGGCTCTTGAGTTAAAGGATGATCCATCGTCGGGTATTGAATCTGTGACAGTAGCGCATGTTGGACCTGCTTTATCGGAGCCCACCATACGTAAAGCATTGGCTATTGGTGCCGATGATGCTATAAGGGTAAATACCGGGGCTGAGGATGCATATTTTGTTGCTGCCCAGCTTGCAGAGATTGTAAAAAAAGAACAATTCGACATAATAATGTGCGGGATTGAATCCAGTGATCATAATGGTTCTGAAGTTGGAGCTATGATTGCGGAATTTTTGGATATACCCTCCATATCGGCTGTCTCGGGTATTGTTCCGGAGAACGGGATACCTGTAATAACCCGTGAGATTGACGGAGGCAGGGAAAAAGTTACTGTACCGGCCCCCTTTGTTATAATAGTCCAGAAGGGGATAGCAAAAGAGCCAAGAATTGCTTCAATGAGAGGTATAATGATGGCGAGGACAAAACCCATAAAGGTAGTTGAGCCTGTTGCGGCTGAATCTCTGACGCAGATCATCGCACTGGAAAAACCAGCTCCAAGGGCTGCATGTAAATTTATTGATGCTGACAATCCTGCTCAGCTTATTGAACTCCTCAAAAATGAGGCTAAAGTTATCTGATAAAAAATATTATTATTTATAGTTATGTCAGTTTTAGTATTTACCGAAAATTGGGATGGAAAATTCAAGAAGCTCACTTATGAACTTGTTTCCTGGGCTTCAGAAGTAGCGAAAATGATAAATAGCACAGTAACAGCTCTTTCGATAGGTTCTGTTGCTGAAGAGGAACTTGAAACCCTGGGAAAATACGGAGCCGGTAAGGTATTAACTGTTGAAACCCCGGCTCTTAAAACTCTTGATAGTCAGGCTTATGCTGCTCTTCTGGCAGAAGTTGTCCTAAAGGAGAAGGCTTCTGTCGTCATTCTTTCCAATAATAATACGGGGAAAGCAGTTGCTCCCAGGTTATCTGTACGCCTGAAAGCCGGAATATGTTCGGGTGTCAGTAAGCTGCCTCTTAGTACAGACCCTTTTACTGTTTATAAAAGAGCTTATTCGGGTAATGCATTTTCCAGAGTTGTTATTAAGTCAGATATTAAAATTATAACACTGGCTCAGAATTCTTTCGGAATAATTGAGAACCCGGTTAATGCAACAGTTGAAAAAGCAGATGTTACTGTCGATAATTCGCTTGTCCATACAGAGGTCAAAGATGTGGAGAAACAATCAGGAAAGATCTTACTTACTGATGCCGATATAGTTGTATCAGGAGGCAGGGGGATGAAATCACCTGATAACTGGACTCCTTTACTTGAACTGGCTGAAGCCCTTGGAGCTGCAACAGCCTGTTCCCGTCCGGTTTCTGATGAAGGGTGGAGGCCTCATGAAGAACATACAGGCCAGACAGGAAAGATCATTTCTCCCAACCTTTATCTGGCAATTGGTATATCGGGTGCCACACAACACCTTGCAGGTGTGAGTGCATCAAAATATATTGTTGCTGTAAATACCGATAAAGATGCTCCTATTTTTGAAACGGCACAATACGGTATAGTTGGCGACGCCATGAAAATACTGCCACAGTTGGTGGAGGCAGTTAAACATATCAAATAAAACAGTTTTGCGGGTAAGTGTTATCTTCAACCCGATCACAAACGAAATAATCAATGGTTAAACAACTGATATTTGCAGCCACTCTGTTAATAACCCTGGGCGTATTTGCGTATACCGTGAACCGGTTAATAAGTTACTTCCGGTTGACGAAACCGGCTTTCCCGGTAAGAGATATTGGCAAGAGAATTGGTATAATGCTGAAAGTAGCTTTTGGGCAGACCAAAATATTCCGGTTCCCGGTTATCGGCTTTATACATGCCCTGGTCTTCTGGGGTTTTTGTATCATTTTATTTGGCAGCCTTGAAATGGTTGTTGACGGGCTTTCGGGAAAAGAAAAAATATTTAAATTCCTCGGCCCTGTGCATGATTTCATAATGGCAGCAGGAGATATATTTGCCTTAATAGTACTTATCTCTGTTTTTATTTTTCTGGTAAGAAGACTCTTTTTTAATGTGAGACGATTCGAAGGTGTTGAGATGAAAAAGAGATCACATACAGATGCTGTTGTATCTCTTGTGCTTATTTTGTTGCTTATGGTATCCCTCATTATTATGAATGCGGGATATACAGGATATAAACATGCTAGCGGAGAAGCTATACATGGGGTTTATCCTCTCGGTAATATTATTGCAGGGTTGTTTCCAGGGATGACAGCCGGATCATTCAGTATTATGTATGAAATTTCATGGTGGTCGCATATACTGCTGATTTTTTTCTTTGCAAATTATCTTCCTTATTCAAAGCATTTTCATGTCTTTATGTCGATACCGAACGTATTCCTTTCGCGGCTTGATCCTTTGGGGAAGATGAGTAATATGGACTCAATAAGCAGGGAGGTCAAGATGATGCTTGACCCCGAACCTGTTACTCCTTCTGTTACGGATGATACTCCTGAGAGATTCGGCATAAAAGATGTGGAAGATGTTAGCTGGAAGAATTATCTTGACGCCTTATCATGCACTGAATGTGGTCGTTGCACTTCAGTGTGCCCGGCAAATATAACAGGTAAAAAATTATCACCCAGGAAAGTGGTAATGGACGTTCGCGCAAGGATGAAAGAAAAGGCACCTCTTTTATTAAAAAACGGGAAGGATTTCAGTGACGGAAGTTCATTATTGAGAAATTATATCTCTGAGGAAGAGTTATGGGCCTGTACCACATGCAATGCCTGTGCTGCCGAATGCCCTATAAATATCAATCATCCGGCTATAATACTTGATATGCGAAGATATCTTGTACTTGAAGAGGGATCTGCCCCGGGAGAATTAAAATCGGTCTTCAGTAATATAGAAAACAACGGAGCACCATGGCAGTATTCTCCGGAAGACCGTTTGAACTGGGCCAGAGATCTTGAATTTGAAGTCCCTGTTATGGCTGATCTATTCGCTGATGGGAAAAAACCCAAATATCTTCTGTGGATAGGTTGTGCAGGAGCTTATGACGACAGGTACAAAAAAGTTGCAAGGGCTTTCGTGAAAATATTGAATCATCTTAATATTGATTATGCTGTACTTGGGACAGAAGAGACTTGTACCGGTGATCCTGCAAGACGTGCCGGTAACGAAATGCTTTTCCAGATGCAGGCATTACAGGTTATTGACACTTTGAAAAAATATGAAGTGTCTGAAATAATAACCATTTGTCCACATTGTTTCAATACACTCAGGAACGAATATCCCGATCTTGACGGTCATTTTAAAGTCATTAATTACCTGCAGTTATTAACCCTCTTAGTAAAAGAAGATAAACTAAAGATCGGTACAGAAGCCTTCAGGGGTCTGTCTGTAACTTATCATGATCCCTGTTATCTGGGCAGGGCTAACGGTATCTATGATGAACCACGTGAGTTACTCGGCAGTTTATCCTGTGATCTTATAGAGATGAAGAGGAACAGAAGCTTTGCCCTTTGTTGCGGAGCCGGAGGGGCCCAGATGTTTAAAGAAGCTGAGAAGGGAGATAAGGAGGTATTCATTGAGAGGACGGAGGAAGCCCTTGATACAGGTGCCGGAGTTATCGCCACTGCCTGTCCTTTCTGTATGACTATGATAACCGATGGAATAAAGTACAAGAACAGGGAAGAAGAAATAAAAAACCTGGATGTGGCAGAAATGATTGCAACAGCAATGGGCTTGTAATGAGTGCCCCATGAGACATATTTTAGTTAAGGGATAATGTAACAAACAATATATAACAATACATAATAATTAATTTCGAGAAATGGGAAATAACAAAATACTGAAGAGCGGAGAATTTCTTGTAGCAGAAACAGATTCAGCGGATGTTTTCATCCCTGAGGAGTTTAATGAGGAGCAACAGATGATTGCCCAGACATGCAGGGATTTCCTGGCAGCAGAAGTCTATCCCAGGGTAAATGATCTTGAGAAAGGCGACCGTGAACTAATGAAAAGTATTCTGAAGAAATCAGGTGAAATGGGATTGATGGGTATCTCGGTACCGGAAGAATACGGAGGCTTTGCCCAGTCGTTTGTGACACAGATGCTTGTAGCAGAGACCACAGGGGCAGGTTATTCCTTTTCTGTTGCCTTCATGGCCCATTGTGGTATAGGGACTCTGCCAATAATGTATTACGGGAATGATGAACAGCGTCAAAAATATGTGAGCAGACTTGCTTCAGGGGAGCTGATAGGATCTTACTGTCTTACAGAACCAGGAGCCGGTAGTGATGCCAATGCAGGGAAGACAACTGCAACATTGTCTGAAGACGGTAAGCATTATATACTTAACGGCCAGAAGATGTGGATAACAAACGGAGGATTTGCCGATACACAGGTGGTCTTTGCAAAAATAGATAATGACAGAGTGCAGAGTGCCTTTGTTGTTGAAAAGGATTATCCCGGAGTTGTGATTGGGTCTGATGAACATAAGATGGGTATTAAGGGATCTTCAACAGTTCAGATATACTACAACGATGTAAAGGTACCTGTTGAAAACCTCCTCGGGAAGAGAGGAGAAGGATTCAGGATCGCTCTTAACATCCTCCATATGGGCAGAATTAAGCTTGGAGGCAGTGTACTGGGTGCAGCAAAACGAACAATTAACGATTCAGTGAAATATGCCTCCGAAAGGAAACAATTCGGTACACTGATCTCTTCTTTCGGAGCAATAAAATATAAGCTGGCCAATCAGGTTATTAAACTATTCGCAACAGAATCAGCAGCATACAGGGTGAGTAATGATATTGATCAACTGATGGAGAAACTGAAGACTGAGCTGGATGATATGGGAAGAGCTTCAATTGAAGCCATCAGTCATTATGCAGTGGAAGCTGCTATACTGAAGGTTTACGGCTCCGAGATGCTCGATTATGTTGTCGATGAGGCAGTCCAGATTCACGGAGGAATGGGTTACTCGGCTGAAATGGATGTGGAAAGGGCTTATCGCGACTCCAGAATAAACAGAATATTTGAAGGGACAAACGAAATAAACCGCATCCTTGTTGTCGATACAGCAATGAAAAAAGCTAAGAAACACGATTTTGATCTTTTCGAAAAAGCTGAAAAACTGGCAAACGATCTGGATAATATACCTGATGTCAATACTGATCTTAAGGATTATTTTGATCAAAAAGCAATGTATATCTCCGGCTTCAAAAAACTTACCCTTATTTGTTTGCATGAAGCGGTGAAAGGATTTGGCAAAAGCCTCGTTATGCAACAGGAAGTACTTAATAATCTTGCTGATATGATAATGGAAATATATGTTTCAGAATCATTAATGCTGAGAGTGAAAAAACTGGAGACAATGAAAGGACAAAGAGAGGTGTACAGGGATATTCTTGATACTTATATCTATGATGTAGCAGCCTTTATAAGAAAATCTGCCTGTGATGCTCTTTATTCTGTTGTACCTCCGGAAAAAAACGAAGCGCTGATCAGGACAACTGAAAAACTGACATCAGTAAACGGAGTGAATGTAAAAGAAGCCAGACGAAGAATAGCAGACAAACTTATTGAAGATAACTCTTACAGGTTTTAAAGTACAGGTTTTTGCATTTTATAATAGTACTCAGCTGATGTCTTCACGACCAGCTGAGTGCTTTTTTTATTCACCCGGAAACGGCTCTCCCTTATCTTGTGGATGAAATAATCGGCTTTTATGCGATTTTATTACATTTGTCAACTTTAATGGGTCCTTTTTGTTATAATGTTATAACTGACGCAATATGTATCTTTATCCACTGTGGATCAGGCTATGGCATGTAGTAAATGCCCTTTCAGTAATAGTACTTATTCTTACCGGCATCACCATGTTATTTGGTGATGATACTCTCTCTCCAATTGCCGGAAAACAATCGGCAGTGGTCAGATGGCATAATATACCTGCAGTTATTCTGACCCTTGGTTACGTGATCTTTGTTACAGGTAATATAATTACTGACAACGGAAAACATTACAGGATAAAAACAATGAAAGATATTTCCGGAACAGGGGAAATGATGAAATATTATCTTTCAGGAATGTTCCGTGGCAGAAAGAATCCCTTCAAAATAAGTTTTGAGCAGAAATTCAATCCTCTTCAAAAGATCATTTATTTTAAAATCATGTATGTGGTTATGCCTCTTTTAATACTTTCGGGAATTGTCCTGATGCTCTCTGAAGAAAGGGTTCAGGCTGTTTTCGGGATAAACGGGCAGCTAATAACTGATATTGTTCATATTATCATGGGGAGTATTGTCACTGTCTTTCTGATTATTCATATCTGTATGAGTACTATCTGTTCCGGAGGCAAAGCACACATGAGGGCAGTCATTACGGGTTTCAGAACAACAGACGAAGATTAATGCCCTGATTGCATGAGGGTATGTTAAAAAAACACTATTGATGAAAAAATCATTCAGAATTTTCAATTTTCTTTTCTCTCCTGTTTTTATGGGATGCCTTTTGGTAATATTTGCCGTGGCTATGGCTGTTGCAACATTTATTGAAAATGATTACGGATCCAGAGCTTCACATAATATGATCTATGGTGCCAGATGGTTTGAAATGATATTTTTACTTCTCATCATCAATATGGCAGGTCAAGTAGTCAGGTTCAGGATGTACCGGAAAGAAAAATTATCTGTTGCCCTCTTACATCTGTCATTTGTTATTATCATTCTGGGTGCCGGTATAACCCGCTATACTGGATGGGAAGGTACAATGCGCATCCGCGAAGGAGAGTCTTCTGATATCTGTTCTTCTTCGGGCCAGTATCTTGGTTTTGTCGTGAAGGACGGGCAGGAAAATATTCTGGTGGAAGAGTCAGAGAGGTTCGATTTAACATCATTCCGAAAAGAGGATTATAATAAAAGAATAAATATAGAGGATCGTTATTATGAACTAAGTCTCAAGAGCATAATTCCAAATGCTGTTGAAGATATTGTTGATCATACAGATGGCACAGGTATTATTGCCATGATGATTGTTGACGGGGAAAATAAGGGAGAGATGTTAATCCTGGAAGAAGGAAGATCAAAAGAGGTCTTAGGATTATCTTTCAGCTTCGATGCCGGTATTAAAACTGATGTGGAGATTAAAACTGATTCAGGTAAATTCTTCCTTTTTTCTGAGGAATATGAGACAGGGGTTATGAGGATGATGTCAGGTGAAGCCTCTTCTGTGAGTCCTGGTAATAAGGTGACTCTGGAACAGATGCAGGTGATCACAATAGAAGGAGTCAGAATTGTGCCTCAAAAAATGTTTGTCTCTGGAATAATTGTCCCTGTTCCCGTCAGTCCACGGGAACAAAATACAGGAAGAAATGCTCTTGTTTTCAATTTTGTATCAGGAGGGAAAGAAGAAAGAGTGATATTGTGGCACAACAGTTCAGGAATGAATGCAGAAACATCATATCTGTTCGACAGCATGGAGTTGAGAATAAGTTATGGAGCAGGATCAGTCAGATTACCCTTTAGTTTAAAGCTCACTGATTTTACCCTGGACAGATATCCCGGTTCTGAAAGTCCTTCCGGATACAGAAGTGATGTGATATTGTATGACAAGACTGCCGGAGTGGAAATGCCTTACAGCATTTTTATGAATAATATTCTTAAGTACAAAGGATACAGGTTTTTTCAGTCATCATTCGATGAGGATGAAAAAGGTACAGTGTTATCTGTTAATCACGACCCGGCAGGAATTGGTGTTACCTACACCGGCTATGCGCTGCTTTTTCTTTCCATCGTTCTTACTCTTTTAAACAGGAATTCTCTTTTTTATAAAATAAAAACTAACGGATGGGATTCCCCATTCAGAAAAATATTGTTTCTGACAGGTTTTTTGATTGCAGTAAACATTTCAGCTAAAGCTGCCGAAGAGAGATTAGTGCCACCAAAAAAAGCATCTGATATTTTTGGTCATACTCTGGTGCAGGATCAAAAGGGCAGAACAAAACCCCTCTATACTTTAAGCAATGATATACTCCGAAAGGTGACAGGGAAAAATACTTTTGAAGGCAATACATCAATGCAGGTATACCTGGGTCTCTATCTCGACTTTGAACGCTGGCAGAATGTTCCTCTTATCAAAGTGTCTAATAAGGAACTGAGACAGGAACTTGGTATAAAAAACGAGAGAGCGGCTTTTTCTGAACTGGTGAACATTGCAGAGGGTAGCTACAGGATCGCCGACAGGGTAAACAGTATCTATTCCAGACCTCCGGGGTCAAGAAGCAAAAAGGAGAAGGAGATTCTCAAGGTAGATGAAAGAGTCAATATATTATTTATGTTGCAAAGGGGAGACTTTATGAAAATCATACCTCTTAAAGATGGCTTTCTTGGGTGGGGCTCTCCCCAACAGGCTACTGATAATAGTTCAAATACTGAGGATTCCCTGTTTATATCCGGTCTGACAGCCTCTCTTTTAGATGCTCTGGAAACAGACAATGTCTCAGAAATAAAAATCTTATCGGAATCCATCAGCAGATATCAACATAACCATTCCGGATATACCCTTCCGGATGAATTGAAAATCAAAGCAGAAATACTGTATTATAAACTTGCTTTCTTTGAACGATTATTCCCTTTTTACGCAACGGTAGGAACGATATTGCTTATCAGTCTGATCATTATGGTTATTACGGGTAGCAGAAAACCTTCCCTGTTAATGCGGGGTCTAATCTGGCTCCTTATAGGAGGGTTTCTTTTTCACACAATGGGGCTGGGACTCAGATGGTATGTGTCGGGTCATTCTCCTATGAGTAACGGATACGAATCATTGATATTTATTTCGTGGGTGACATTGCTGGCAGGACTGATCTTCAGCCGCAAATCTCTTTTTGCTCTTTCAGCTACTGCTGTCCTTGCGGGGATGGCACTCATGGTTGCCCATCTCAGCTTTATGGATCCTGAAATAACAAACCTCGTGCCTGTCCTGCAGTCATACTGGCTGACTCTCCATGTCTCTATAATAACAGCCAGTTACGGCTTCCTTGGTCTGGGTGCAATACTGGGAATACTGGTGATGGTTTTAATGATATTCATAAACAGAAAAAACAGACAGAGGATATCAGACACTATAGATGAACTTACTCTGATAAACTATAAATCACTCAACCTGGGGCTCTACATGCTTACTATCGGAACCTTTCTGGGGGCAATATGGGCCAATGAGTCGTGGGGAAGATACTGGGGATGGGATCCGAAAGAAACATGGTCACTCATAACAATAGTAGTTTATACACTTGTGGTTCACTCCCGTATGATACCCGGAATGAAAGATATCTTTTCTTTTAATCTTTTTGCCTTGTTGGCTTTTTCTTCAGTACTGATGACATATTTCGGAGTTAATTATTATCTCTCGGGACTTCATTCTTATGCCGGAGGGGATTCTTTAAACGTTCCGGGTATGGTTTATCTTGTGCTGGTAATAGTTGCCGGTATTAGTATAACAGCATATATTCGATATCGCGGGGCAACTAAGCAATTACATAAGTATACCGAATGTAATTAATCTTCCGACTCCGCCTGGAGTACAGAATGACTATGCAGCGGTTGTTGAGCGGAGTTGAAACCCCGTTTCATAGTTTACATGATAAATAAATAATAATTTTAAAAGACTAATCTGTAATGGTCTGAAATGGTCCCGGTATTGAAAAGAATCAGGGATTGCCATCTTCGCTACGCTCTGATGGCGAAAAAGCCTTTCATT
>DAINPM010000018.1:0-4187 GCA_036743455.1 Bacteroidales bacterium
GTTTCAGATATATAAGTTATACTATAAAGCTATGTATAACACAAGTCTGAGAATTGTTAACAACACTATGGAAGCTGAAGATATTATGCAGGAATCATTCCTGTCGGCTTTTGAAAAGATAGATACATACTCAGGAACAGTAAGTTTTGGAGCATGGCTTAAAAGAATAGTAATAAACAGATCACTTGATGCTCTGGGTAAAAGGAAAGCGGTCTTTGAAGATATTGAAACACATATTGGTATCAGGGACGAAAGTAATGATGAAAATGACCGAAATGAAGACCTGGATGTTAAGATAAACGAGGTAAAAGATGCCATAGAACATTTACCTGATGGCTACAGAGTGATCCTTTCACTTTATCTTCTGGAAGGATATGACCATGATGAGATAGCTGAAATACTGAATATTTCAAGCAGTACATCTCGCTCGCAATTATCAAGAGCCAGACAAAAACTGTTAAGTGAACTGAAAAGCAAAAAAAATTAAATAAACGGATGAAAACGATAGATGATATAATAAGAAATAACAGAGATTTCTTTGAGGACAGGGAACCTTCTGAAGATCATTTTGAGAGATTCAACAGAAAGCTGGATATCCATTTTCATCATACCTCAAAGCCCGCAAGAAGCATTGTGCCATATTTGCTTAAGGCAGCTGTGGTAACTCTTCTTATTACCCTGTCATCACTCTGGACCTGGGAACATTTTATCAGACCCGACAGGAGTAAAATGGCTCTCGGCGAGGTATCTCCCCATTACAGAGAAGTAGAGAACTACTACATTTACCAGGTAAGCCTGATGGAAAATCAGATTGATATGCTGGATTTAAACTCTAAAGAAGAGCAAAGAGAGATGTTAATGAATGAAATAAGTAATATGGATTCAGTATATGTCAATCTGCAAAAAGAGCTTAAAGCCAACCCCGGGGATGAAAGAATAATAAATGCCATGATTGAGCACTATCAGACTAAACTGGATGTCATGAACTATATCCTCAGCCAGTTGAAGACTATGAGGAATGAAAATATAAATTCAAATACTACACAAAATGAAGAAATCAATATATAAAAACGGTACACTTTTCGCTACTCTGCTGATTATTCTGTCTTCCTCTCTGTCAGCACAGGAAATGGAAAAGAAATTCCACGAGCAATATGTGGTTGAAAAAGGAACGATACTCGATCTGAACAATAAATACGGGACTATTGTAATTGAAACGTCTGAAACTGACGAAGTCATTATAGATATCCAAGTAACATTGAGAGATCCAAACAAAGACAGGGCAGAAAGGCTTTTAAGCTACATCGACGTGGATTTTTCAGAAAATGATGAAAGGATATCTGTATCCACGGTTATTGATGATAAATTCAGTTTCAAAGGCTGGAATTCTGTTTCAAGGCGTTTTTCCATCAATTATTTTGTCTCCATGCCTGTCTGGCTCGATCTGGAACTTGTTAACAGATATGGTGATACCGACCTGGATGACATCAGCGGAAGGGTGGATATTGACATAAAATATGGTAATCTGACTGCTTCCAATCTCAACAGAGGGAATGAAAAGCCATTAAACAAAATCACACTGGCCTACGGTAAAGGCTCAATCGAAAAGTCTGACTGGCTTGACCTGAACCTGAGGTATGTTAATGGTTTCATTCTGAATACAAACACGGCCCTCCTGCTTGATAGCAAATATTCAAAGATACAGATAGGAGATGTCAGTTCAATAGTAGCTGTAGTCAAATATGATAATATAGATGTTGAAAGGCTGAACAACCTTGTAATGGATGCAGGATATACGGATATTAAAATAGGCACTCTGTCAAATAAGCTGGAGATTGAGGCAGGATACGGATCTCTCACTGTTGATGAGATACCTGATGGATTCCAGTCATTGGACATTAAATCAAAATATACAGGAATAAGTATGGGTATAGACAGAGAGGCAAACTACAGGCTTGAAGCAAATATTTCCTATGGAGGATTGAAATATAATGAGGATAACTTCCAGTTGAGGAAACGCATAATAGAAAACAATTCAACAGAAATAAGCGGTATCGCGGGAAAGGATCCTGAGCCTGAGTCCACCGTTAGAATTAATTCTTCATACGGGACAATAAGACTCTATTAAGAAAACCGGCAGAGTTAAACCGTTTAATGGATCTTTTGTAAAGATAATCACCAAAAATGGATTCCGTTTTTCAATACTAAAAATCCAGTTCTACAACAGTAATTCCCGATCCTCCCATATCAACATGTTCATCACGGAAAGAGCCAACCACATTAACTGTTGCCAGATATTCTCTGATTAGTTGCCTAAGTATTCCATTCCCTTTGCCATGTAATATCCTCAGGTTTTTGTGCTGAACCATAAGGGCATCATCAATCAGATCCCTGACCCGATTCAATGCTTCTTCCCCTCTCACTCCCCTTATGTCAATTTCAGCCCTGAAATTCATTTTTCGTTCAAATAAAACAGGATCATGTCTTACATTCTTCTGAGCCGAACGCACACTGTTCCTCAGCTCAGAATGGCTTATCCTTTCAAGCTTATCCGGGGGAACCTGTATCCTGAAACTACCAGTTTCTACGTATGCATTTTTATCCTTTATCTCAACAATAACTCCCAAGGCCATGGTATCTGTCATCCTTACAGCATCGCCAATCTCCAGAGGTTTATTTTTATCTTTTACCTCCGGATATTCCGTATTTTTTTGTTTCCTGATGATTTTTTTTGCTTTCCCGGCCATACGGAACATCTGTCTGTCGAGAGCTGACTGAACAGGAGACTCCTGATTATCAATCCTGTTCTTAAACTCTTCCAGCTTTTCTCTGGCAAGTTTTGTCGGTTCTTTTTCTGCCTGAGTTTCTTTTATTTTCCTTATTGTATTTTCAATCATCCGGTTAGATTCCTTAAGCAGGTCCTGAGCTTCATTCTTAGCTCTGGCTATTATATCTTTCCCTAATGATCTGGCTCCCGACAATTCATTTTCATACTCTGAGACAAGTTGTTCCAGCCTCTTTTCATTTTGCCTGATATTAATACGCTTTTTCTCCCAATATCGTTTATCACGGGCAATATCCTTAAGGTATTTATCATAAGTTATATTGTCTGATCCGGCCTTTTGTGATGCATCATCAAGTATCTTGCCGGGAAGACCAATTCTCTTTGCTATCTCGAAAGCAAAAGAACTACCAGGCTTTCCTGTTTCAAGTCTGAACAACGGTTGCATAAGATGATTGTCAAAAGCCATTGCACCATTTATTATCCCCTCTGTACCTGAAGCACAATGCTTGAGATTGGTATAATGTGTTGTAAGAACACCAAATACTTTTTTTCTGTTTAGTTCCTCCAGAACGGCCTCAGCTATTGAGCCGCCCAACATAGGTTCTGTTCCTGTACCAAATTCATCAATCAATATCAGGCTTGTATATGAACCATATCTCAGAAAATGCTTCATATTGAGCAGATGAGAACTATAGGTACTCAGATCGTTCTCAATACTCTGTTCATCACCTATATCTATTAGTATATCCTTAAAAATCCCTGATTCGGATCCCACAGCAACCGGTATGGTAAGTCCGCATTGAACCATATACTGAAGTAGACCAACTGTTTTCAGACACACTGATTTCCCTCCTGCATTTGGTCCGGAAATTACCAGAATCCTGTTTTTTTCATCAAGCTGAATATCCAGAGGTACTACTTTTCGTCCCGGCAACTTACCGAAAGCAATATACAAAAGAGGATGAACGGCCTGTCTCCACATAATTGAAGGCTCCAATGTCAGGACTGGTTTAATGGCATTAAGATGATTTCCTAAAAGAGCCTTAGCCCTTAAGAAATCAATCTCACCCAGAAAAATCCCGGATTGAAGAAGGTCGTCAATATAAGGCCTGATATTATCAGCAAATGCTGTCAGTATCTTCACTATTTCTCTTTTTTCATCATATTCCAGCTCAATAATGCTGTTGTTTATTTCAACAACTTCCTCAGGCTCAATAAAAACAGTTTTTCCGGAAGCCGACTGATCATGAATAAGACCTCTTATCTTTTTCTTATCGCTGGTGCCAACAGGAATAACACCTCTCCCATTTCTTACCGACACTGATGTATCAGTATCAACTACACCATCTGACTGTGCCTGCTTTAATATTGCATTAAGCCGTCTCGAGACAAGTATGTTTTT
>DAINPM010000018.1:4287-34083 GCA_036743455.1 Bacteroidales bacterium
AGTATCTGCTGAAATTCATAGGTAGCAGATAGTTCTTCAGAGAGAGTTTCTATATTATCGTCAAAACGTATATCATTTACCTTCTCAACGCCCATTGAACTTAAACACCTGTCCTTCAGCAGGTCTCTTATCCTGTCAAAGCCAATCTTACTCTCAAAGTTATCAGGGTAAATCATTATTCGTATAAATAATATTGTACAAAAGTACAAAAGTACAAAAGTACAAAAGATTCATGCATTAATCCCTTTATAACATAACAGATGTATTCCTGAGAAAAGACGGAGCGCATGTCAGAAATATCTACTGTAATAATTCCCTGTGATATTGAAAGATTAAATTACAAAAAGTAATACTTTGAATACCATAATGATATTTTCAATAATGGCCTGAGTTTTTGAAATTAACATTTTTACTTACCTTTAAACTAATATATAGGTTGTAATATTAAAACACAGGAAAATGAAATCTTTAAAAAAAGCTATCATCCTGTTTTTCGTTGTGTCATCATTCTATACTCTCAGGGGACAACAGACAGATGACAAACCTGATTTGTCAATGATAAACAGGATAAAGTATGAAGAAGCTAATAATTCGAGTATAGAGGAACTGGCTTTCTGGTTAACCGATTATGCAGGGCCAAGACTTACCGGGTCATCAGGAGGCATGAGGGCTAATGAAATTGCCAAGCAGAAGATGGAGGAATTTGGATTTCAGAATATCAGGATTGAAGAGGCAAGAGAGTTTAACAGAGGTGGATGGGACAATATGAAGACATATGCTGCGATGACGGAACCTTATTATTCCAGCCTGACCTGTAATCCGGTTGCATGGACTGGCAGTACCGACGGTTTAATCAAAGCTGAAGTTGTTCTGCTTGACATAGAAAATGAAAACGATATTACCAAATACAAGGGAAAACTTAGAGGTAAAATAATTCTTATGCCTTCACCGGTTCCTGTTCGCAATGATATTAATTTTGAGCCACTTGCATCAAGATATACAGATGAACAACTTTCTCAGCTTGCCATGGGCACACTGCCTTCTGCAGTACGACGACAGAACCGACCTTCTGATATTTCCACTATGCTTACCAGGATGAGACTGGCAAACAGAATAAGTTCTATGTTGAAAAGCGAAGGTGTTGCAGTTATTCTGAATAATTCTGGGACCTATAATATCCCGGCATCAACAGGGGCAGGATATAATCAGGGAGAACCTGAACCTATTGCTGAACTGAATATTCCCATGGAAGCTCATGGAAGAATAGAAAGACTTTTAAGACACAACATACCGGTAGAGATGGAAATAGATGTTCAGAATAAATTCTTTCCGAGCCCGGTTATATACAATGTAATTGGAGAAATTCCCGGAACCGACAAACAACTTAAAGATGAAATAGTGCTTATAGGGGCTCATCTTGATTCATGGCATGGAGGGACAGGTGCTGCGGATAATGCTTCGGGCTGCATTGTGATGATGGAAGCTCTCCGCCTACTGAAAAATTTAAATGTAACACCCAGACGTACTATCAGGATAGCCCTTTGGGGTGGAGAAGAACAGGGTTTAAACGGATCCGCCGGGTATGTGGAAAAATATTTGGTTGATCGTGAAACAGGAAAGCACAAACCCGGTTTTGATAAGTTCTCAGTGTATTTCAATATGGATAATGGTTCAGGGAGATACAGGGGCATTTATCTCCAGCAAAACGACATGGTACGACCTATCTTTGAACATTGGCTTAAACCTTTTGAAGACCTTGGATGCTCAACCTTAACCATCAGAAATACAACAGGTACTGATCACCTGTCATTTGACCGTCACGGACTGCCTGCATTTCAGTTTATACAGGACAGACTGGAATACGGACGAACTTATCACACAGTAATGGATACGTATGAAAGATTGGCAATGAATGACTTAAAAATAAATGCAATCATTACTGCATCACTGGTTTATAATGCTGCGATGAGAGACACCAAACTGCCCCGGAAAGAAACTGCAGATTAATTATTCATTTATTTATCAAGAAGTTATTTTTTGTTTTTGGTCTATTCCTTTCATTGAAAGCTGTATCCTTTTTCTCTCAATATCAACAGAAATAACTTTCACTGTTACATGCTGATGAAGTTTTACTACAGTGGATGGATCCTGAACATAATTATTACTTAAATTAGATATATGTACAAGACCATCCTGTTTAATACCTATATCGACGAACGCTCCGAATTTTGTAATATTTGTCACTATCCCCGGGACGGTCATTCCTGGTTGAAGATCTTCCATATCATGTATATCTGCAAACCTGAATTCCCTTATTTTTGATCTCGGGTCTCTTCCGGGCCTCGCCAGTTCTTTAATTATATCCTGCAGAGTAGGCAATCCTGTTTTTGGTGTTATATAGCGTTCCAGTTTTATCTCATTTCTTTTATTTTCGTTGCTCATCAATTCCTGTACAGTGCATCCTATATCTTCAGCCATTTTCTCAACCACGTGATAGCTTTCAGGATGAACGGCACTGCTATCAAGAGGGTTACCAGCATTTCGTATTCTGAGAAAACCGGCACACTGTTCAAAAGCCCTTGCTCCCATTCTCTTTACGTTTAGCAACTCACTTCTTGAACTAAAAGGGCCGTTGGTAGTCCTGTAATCAACAATATTACGGGCCAGTTGAGGACCCAGGCCTGAGACATAAGTAAGTAAATGCATGCTGGAAGTATTCACTTCCACGCCTACAGCATTGACACAACTCATCACAGTTTCATCAAGAGAATTTTGCAGTTTTTGCTGGTCAACATCATGCTGATACTGCCCAACTCCTATTGATTTGGGATCAATTTTCACAAGCTCTGCAAGAGGATCCATCAGCCTCCGTCCAATAGATACGGCACCTCTTACAGTTACATCATAATCTGGAAATTCATCTCTTGCTACTTTGGATGCCGAATAAACAGAAGCACCCGCTTCGCTGACAATAAAAACCTGAATGTCCTTTTCAAATTTAACATATCTGATAAAATCTTCTGTTTCCCTGCTGGCTGTACCGTTACCAATAGCTATTGCCTCAATTTTGTAGGCATTTACAAGCGAAATAATTTTCTTCACCGACAAGGCTGTCTGATTCTGTGGAGGATGAGGATATATTGTCTCGTTATGTAAAAGGTTACCCTGCCTGTCCAGACATACAACTTTACATCCTGTCCTGTATCCCGGATCTATTGCCAGGATATTTTTTTCTCCTAGCGGCGGGGCCAGAAGCAGTTGTCGCAGGTTTTCAGCAAAAACTCTGATAGCTTCATCATCAGCTTTACCTTTTGAGATATTACGGAATTCGGTCTCCATAGACGGAGCAAGAAGCCTTTTCCAGCTGTCCGTAACAGCTTCTTTTACGTATTCTGAGGACTGATTTGCAGATTTAATAAAGACAGAACGCAGGATATCAAGTGAAAGATTTTCCTCAACTTCCACAGAGAGCCTGAGAAAACCCTCTTCTTCCCCTCTCCTCATGGCAAGTAGGCGATGTGATGGACATTTACTTAAAGGCTCTGACCATTCAAAATAATCACTATATTTATTCCCTTCACTTTCTTTTCCTTTTATCACCCTTGACACAATAATGGCGTTCCTTTCATATAAACGCCTCAGTGATTTTCTTGCATTCTCATCCTCATTGACCCATTCAGCAATAATATCCTTAGCTCCTGCAACAGCATCTTCAACGGTTTCAACATTCTCATTGAGAAACTCCTCTGCCCTTTTCAGAGGATCATTTTCTTCCTGCCTGAAAATTATTTCAGCAAGAGGCCCTAGACCTTTTTCTTTGGCTACAGTGGCACGGGTACGCCGCTTAGGACGATATGGCAGGTATATATCCTCAAGCTCCGACATTGTAAGTACTGAAGCAATTTTATCCATCAATTCAGGAGTCATTTTATCCTGCTCCTCAATTGATTTGATAATACTCTCCCTCCTTGCATCAAGATCTTTGAGACGGGAATATTCTTCTTTGATACTTAATAATGACACTTCATCCAGACTACCTGTCATCTCTTTCCTGTATCTGCTGATAAAGGGAATAGTTGCACCACCATCCAGGAGACGGATACTGTTTTCCACCTGCCATTCATGAAGGCCCATTTGTTTTGCTATAAATTTAATATGCGTATCGGCATTCATATATATCCAGTTTTTATTACTCCACTATTACTTTGAATTTATTTTTATAAACTCAGTCTACATGCAGCACCAGCCCTTTAAGGTATTCTCCCTCGGGATGATAGATATTTACAGGATGATCAGGTGGCTGGCTCATCTGATAAAGTATCCTGACCTTCCGGCCTGTATTTGCCGCTGCCGCAAAGACAGATTTCCTGAAATTATCTTTTGTTACTACCTGCGAACAGGAAAAGGTGAATATAATACCACCCGGCCTTACCTGCTCTATAGCTTTCATATTCAACCTCTTATATCCCTGAAGGGCATTGGACAAAACTTTGTTATGTTTGGCGAAGGCAGGAGGATCCAGAATTATAACATCGTACTTGTTTTTTATGTCCTTAATGAATTCAAAAGCATCTTCTTTAATAGCCCTGTGTCTCTTATCATTTTTATAATTGAGTCTGACATTCTCATCAGCCATATCAATTGCAGGACCGGAACTATCTACAGTATGAACAAGACGTGCATTTTTCAGTGCATAAACAGAGAAAGCTCCGGTATATCCGAATAAATTAAGAACATCCTTCCCTTTTGTAAAATAAGTCAATAGCTCCCTGTTTTCTCTTTGATCAATGAAAAAACCGGTTTTTTGTCCTGAAATAAAATCCACATTAAACAGTAATCCTTTTTCCATAACTGTCAGGGGCAATGTTCCTCCCAGAAGATATTCATTTTTCTCTCTTATATCTGACATATATGGCAGTGTATCTTCACTCTTATCATAAACGGCTGTAAGCTTTTCACCTAAAACAGTTTTTAAAAGATTAGCAATTTCATTCCTCATACGGTACATACCGACAGAATGTATCTGAAGAACTGCGACTCCATTATAATAATCTATCACCAGACCTGGAAGATCATCACCTTCAGCATGAACCAGCCTGAATACATTCGTCTCTTCCGACTCCGTCAATCCAAGATATTTCCTGCAGGCAACAGCTTTCATTATTTTTTCTGTGAAAAAAGCTGAATCCGGTTCTGTCTGTTCAAAGGATAAGATACGGACAGCTATGGACCCGGGCTGATAATGACCAAGAGCAAGAAAATTATCCTTATTGTCAAACACTTCAACCAAATCTCCTTCCAAAGGATTTCCAAATATTTTTTTTATTGCTCCTGAAAAGATCCAGGGATGATAACGACGTATTGACTGGTCTTTACCAGATTTTAAAACAATTTTAGCTCTTTTCACAGGATTATCTGTATTTCATAAAATGGTCATAACCTATATCTGATAATAAAAAATTGAAATTATTCCCTATTGTTTAACTTCATGTATATCTCACGACAGACCCATGCATCAGTTGCTGCATAAATTTTCTGGGCATCAGTAAGTTCGTCAGCTTCCCAGTCAGTAACCTGTTGTCGTTTGGATATCCTGAAACCAAGTACGATAGCAGTTAGCTTCTTAAGTCCGGAACTCTCAATTCCAAATCCTTTAACGTAATCCTGAAGATCGATAAAACCGTCAGGGATGAATTGTTTTAGCTTTTTAAGAAACCTGATATCATCATGCAGGGCTACGCCTGTCTTAATTATTTCCGGATTGGCAAGAATATCTGCCAGTTCATCAGGAAATCCAAGTTTGTTTATACGAAAAAGACAAGCCAGATTGTCTGTTGATAACTGAATCAAAGAAACCTTGTTTTTCACTCCCTTCCTAAACGAGGGTTTCGTTTCAGTATCAAATCCAAGGACTTTTTCCCGTGACAGTAAAGGAATAACAGCCCTGAAAGATGTAAATTCCTCAATGACCACAATCTCACCTTTGAACCATGAGAGATCATAGCTATTTATTTCATCAGCAGTAATGTTACTCGGATAGAGATTGTTCGTTGTCTCTGAATTCCCTTTGTCGTTTTGATATAAACCACTCTGAAGTATTTCTTTTTTCATTATTTCCTTTTTCTTCATTCTCTTCCAGGCCGACACTTTCACCAGAATAGATAAACCTGTGTATTGCTTTCAATGAATTAACAAGTTTTTGCCCCCATATGTTTTCAAAATTCAACCGGCATTCCCATACAGCATCATTCATAACTTCATCTGTACCCGTCTGATAGAGGAGCAGAAAATCTTTTACATCCTGATATATATCGGCCATATTTTCAGCGAGGCTACAGGCTACCGGAATATCCGGCTCAGTCAGTTCGTCATCATATATTTCAAGAAAATCATCAGCTTTCCCAAATTTATTTTTAAGTGTATCGTGTATCTTGTTCCAGTCAGATTCAGTAACAAATTTTTCATTTTTATCCTCGAAAAAAGGCTCCAAGTCCGGTAATAAAGAAGCTTTAATGTACAGAAGGGGTAAAATTCTTTGCAATATCTTCAATAAATCATTTCCGTTAACCTCTGAAGCCCTCTCGGCATATTTACAGAACTCATTTGCAACAGCCACAAAATCAATAATATTTCTTGAATAAACCGGATTTGTTTTTTCTTCCATAATTTTTTTATACCTGACTGCAAAATTAGATAATTAAATAAGATAAATGCGATGATAATTAATGAAAGCATAATATTTGCTCACTGTAACTGAGATTACCTGATTGCATACGGAGTAACCATATTATTCCATTGATCTATTAATTTGTTTTTTACAAATATCTTTATTAATTGTAAAAAACAAATCTCTTAAAGGGATGAGGTATTTGCTGGTTTTATATTGGTACATTAAATAAAAGCATATTAACGATGAAAAAAAATCTACTGCCTTGTGTTATTGCATTCTATGGTCTCATTGCAGTGTCATGTAGTGACAGCACTGACAAGATCAATCGCAAAGAACTGGTTAACAGGCATAAAATCCTTATTGATTCCGTAAATATTTTGAATCCCCTGACTGTTGGTAACGGAAAATTTGCTTATACAGTCGATTTTACTGGTCTTCAGACATTCCCTTCTCTTTATGAGAGCGGTATACCTCTGGGAACACAATCAGAATGGGGGTGGCACAGTTACCCAAACACCATGGATTACAAATTTGAAGAAACTTTGGAAGATTATAATTATCACGGGCGGCAAGTACCCTTTTCAGTCCAGATACGCATGCCGGAACGCAAGAGGGAAGCGGTAAACTATTTCAGACAAAACCCGCATCGTCTCCATCTCGGTGTCATTGGTCTTGATCTGACACATCCCGATGGGAAGGCCGTTACCGCTGATGAGATAAATGAAATACATCAGACACTGAATCCCTGGAACGGAGAAATAGCAAGTCATTTTAAAATTGCAGATAATCCTGTAACGGTCACAACCTTTGTCCATCAGGATCTTGACCTCATTTCAGCAAGTATCAGTTCCCCACTGATAGAACAAGGCTTACTTCGAATCAAGATATCCTTCCCCTATCCTACCGGTCAGCATACAGACTCAGGATGTGACTGGAACGAACCTGAACGCCATTTTTCTGAAATAAAAACCGGTCCGGGATCAGCTTCAATTAAAAGATCTATTGATGACACCACTTATGAAGTAAAACTGGAATGGTCAACTGATGCAGAGATAGAGAAATCAGACAAGCATATTTTTTATCTTAAACCAGGTCGTGGAAAACATGATTTTAGTTTCTCATGTCTTTTCAGTGAAGAACCCTTTACAGACAATCTGCCGGATTACCATGCCACAGAAGAAAACAATAAAGTATCATGGAAGTCATTCTGGTTAAGCGGAGGTGCTGTCGATTTATCAGGCAGCACAAATCCAAGAGCTCCGGAGTTGGAAAGACGCATCATTCTTTCACAGTATCTAACAAAAGTACAATGTGCAGGTGCATTCCCTCCATCCGAAACCGGCCTCACTTTTAACAGCTGGCACGGAAAATTCCATCTCGAAATGCATTACTGGCATGGTATCCACTATGCTCTATGGGACAGAGCTCATCTTCTTGAGCAAAGTCTTGATTATTATGGTAAAATTATCCCGAAAGCAAAAGAAACTGCAGAAAGGCAAGGTTTTGAAGGTCTCAGGTGGCCAAAGATGACTGATCCTTCGGGTACTGACAGTCCCTCCGGTGTCGGATCTTTTCTTATCTGGCAACAACCTCACATTATATATATGGCTGAATTATGCTATCGTAATTCACCGAATAATGCTATTTTAAGAAAATATATGGATGTGGTTTTTGGGGCAGCTGATTTCATGGCATCTTTTGCATGGTATGATTCCGAAACCGACCGGTATTTACTGGGGCCCCCTCTCATCCCGGCACAGGAGAAATTTCCTGCTGAAACAACTTTCAACTCCCCTTTCGAACTGGCATACTGGCAATGGTGCCTCAATACAGCCTGTGAATGGAAGGAAAGGCTTAATCTCAGCCCCGTTTCCAAATGGACTGAGGTTTCCGACAAATTATCACCCCTGCCTCAGAAAGACGGATTATACCTTTCAGCTGAAAGTGCTCCGGATTCATATCAGAACCCCCGCTTTATCAGTGATCATCCAATGGTGACCGGCACTTTCGGGATGCTTCCCAACAGTCCGTTAATAGATTACGACACTATGAAGAATACATTTGAATATGTTTGGGATAACTGGCAATGGTCTGACACATGGGGCTGGGATTTCCCTATGACTGCCATGGCAGCTTCAAGACTCGGTATGCCGGGAAAAGCCATTGATGCTCTTTTTAAAGATACAGAAACCAACACATGGCTGCTTAACGGGCATAATTACCAGAATCAGAGACTTAAAATATATCTTCCGGGCAACGGAGCTCTTCTTGCAGCAATAGCCATGATGTGTGCAGGTTGGGAAAACGGACCTGATACTGATACCCCCGGATTTCCTGATGACGGCACATGGACAGTCAAATGGGAAGGATTAAAGAAACTACCCTGATCCTATCCCGAAAAAAGATCCGGTTCTTTCCATGACAACAGGTTTTTTTCATCTTTAAAGAGTTTGTTGTGGTCAAGAAGCCAGCGTATTACCTTTATGACCTTTTCTTCAGTATAATCAATTTCTGAAACAAGGGCACGTATTTCATATTTTTGTTCTGAAAGCTTTTCCTTTATATCGTCAAGAATAAGATCAAACTCGTATTTACTCAGATCCAGCTCATTCCTCTCACGGCATACATCACATATACCACATCTCTCCGATTCTTCTCCAAAATAGTCAAGGAGAACCATTGAACGGCATTTAGTATTCATACTGGCATAGTCAATCATCTTATTTAACCTGATAACATATTTCTCCTTTACCTGCAAGTAATTTTCCGGTGAAATCAGAAGAGACTTTCTGTCAAGTCTTTCTTCGGTAAAGATTACCAGGGCTGTCTTTTTTCCAGGTATATATTTTATAATGTTCAATGAAGATAATTTGACCAGATAACTGTATACTATATCTCTTGAGATGGCAGATTTCCTGGCCAGATCATCCTCATTTATCACTACAAAACCGGAAAACATACCGGTATACGACCGAAGGAGAAGCTTTATAAAACCGTCAAAGGATTCATTAGCCACCTGGAATTTATAAAGGTCATCTCTTCCTACAACAAAATGCACACGTGAGGGGTTATTTATCTCTTCAGTAAATTCAATGTAACCTTCTCTTTGTAAAAACTTAAGACTATTATATGTTTCAATTACAGGAAGCCGGTAATTAGATATAAAATCAGCTATATTAAAATCAAAGACAATGTCTTTTCCTGAGCCAACCGGGACTTTCAGATAATTACACAGAGCTTCATACACATCTTTTATTTTTTCAACCGGCGGAAATTTTTTCTTAACAGACTCTTCCATACGGCTCTTATCGGAAGGTGAATAGAGGAGAACAGCATAAGCAGGCTTATTGTCTCGGCCGGCTCTTCCGCTTTCCTGAAAATATTCTTCAATGCAATCCGGCATTTGCCAGTGAACAACAAATCTCACATCAGCCTTGTCTATACCCATCCCAAATGCATTCGTTGCCACAATAACTCTCAATGAACCTGAGGACCAGGCAGTTTGCCTTTTATACCGAAGATCATCAGGAAGACCGGCATGGTAAAAATCAGCTTCTATTCCATTAGCATTAAGTAGTTCAGCAATATCTCTGGTTCTCTTCCTGCTTCTTACATAAACTATACCACTCCCCTTTGTTTTTTTTAAGGTCTTTACCAGCCAGGTACCTTTATCATCCACCCTCCTGACCAGATATGAAATATTCTTTCTTTCAAAACTGGTCTTCAATATATTTTTTTCTTTGAAACCAAGTCTGTTCATTATATCTTCCGATACCTGAGGTGTAGAAGAAGCTGAGAGAGCCAGAACAGGAATATTGTCGGGAATGACCTCCCTTATGGAAGCAATTTTAAGATATGAAGGACGGAAATCATATCCCCATTGAGAGATACAATGAGCTTCATCAACAGCTATGAGATTTAGCGGCATTTTCGGGAGACGGGCTTGAAAAATCCTTGTCGATATCCTTTCAGGTGAAATGTATAAGAATTTGTAATCCCCGTAAATACTGTTTTCAAGAATAATATCTATTTCTTCGGCAGATAATCCGGAATGAACAGCTAATGCCCTGATACCCATGTCATTAAGGCGATTGACCTGCTCTCTCATCAATGCAATAAGAGGTGTGATAACCAAACAGATACCTTCTTTTACCAATCCGGGAACCTGAAAGGTAATTGACTTTCCTCCACCTGTAGGCATAAGTCCAAGAGTATCCTTACCATCAGCTACAGATTTGATTATCTCTTCCTGGAGTGGTCTGAAAGAAGTGAAACCCCAGTATTTTGTAAGTATTTGTCTGTATGGTTCAATATCTTTTATCACAGCGGAACATTAATAAAAACAAAAATAGTAACTGTTATTCAATTTTTATCAGAATGGAATAAGAATGAATGTTTCACGAGTGATTAATTTTTAGTATTTTGCGGCATCAAAAAATAAATATTCACTCCATGTCATTTCTAGAAGATAAAGTATTATATGAAGGCATAACATTCGATGATGTATTGCTTATCCCTTCATACTCAGAAGTACTTCCCAGAGAAGTGGATCTGAGTACACATTTTACAAAAAAAATACAGTTAAACACCCCTGTGGTATCTGCAGCTATGGATACTGTTACCGAAGATGATATGGCTGTGGCTATTGCAAGGGAAGGTGGCATAGGTGTTATTCACAAGAATATGAGTATTGAAGATCAGGCTGCTCAGGTAAAAAAAGTTAAGCGGGCTGAGAATGTAATGATCTTCGATCCAATTACAATTAACCTAAATGCCACTGTGGCTGAAGCCATTCATCTAATGACGGAATATAAAATCGGAGGCATACCGGTAATCGATGAGAATGGTATTTTAAAAGGAATAGTCACCAACAGGGATCTCCGTTTTGAGAACAAACACAACAGGAAGATAACAGAAGTGATGACCAAAGACCTGATCACTACCAATCACCAGACTGATCTTGAAGCAGCTGCAAGAATTCTGCAGAAACACAAGATTGAAAAACTTCCTATGATAGATGAAGAAGGTAAACTGATCGGTCTCATAACATATAAGGATATTACAAAAACCAAGGACCGTCCCAGTTCATGCAAAGATGACAAAGGCCGCTTAAGAGTTGCCGCTGCTGTAGGGATAGCTTCTGACACTATGTTAAGAGTTGATGCTTTAGTTTCGGCAAATTTAGATGTTTTAGTTATCGATACAGCCCATGCACATACCAAAAGTGTTATCGGCATCCTTAAAGACGTTAAAAAGAATTATCCTGATATTGAAGTAGTTGTTGGAAATATAGGAACTGCCGAAGCAGCACTTATCCTCGTCAGGGAAGGAGCTGATGCCCTTAAGGTGGGCATAGGACCCGGGTCTATTTGTACAACACGGATAGTCACAGGAGTGGGAATACCCCAGCTATCAGCAATATATAATGTATTTAAAGCCATAGGCGGCTCAGGAATACCTATTATTGCTGATGGAGGAATAAGGTATTCCGGGGATATAGTTAAAGCCTTAGCTGCCGGAGCTGATAGTATAATGGCAGGATCACTCTTCGCAGGTGTAGAAGAATCTCCCGGAGAGACAATTATTTATAACGGCCGTAAATTCAAGGCTTACAGGGGCATGGGCTCTCTGGAAGCCATGCAGCAGGGATCAAAAGACCGTTATTTCCAGGATATGGAAGATGACATTAAGAAACTTGTTCCGGAAGGTATAGCAGCAAGAGTTCCGTATAAAGGGACTCTTGCTGAAGTAATTTTTCAAATGACCGGAGGCTTGAGAGCAGGAATGGGCTATCTGGGTGCTAAAAATATTTCTGAACTTAAGAAAAACGGGAAATTTGTGAGGATTACCGGTTCAGGAATTATTGAAAGCCATCCTCATGATGTAACGATTACAAAAGAATCTCCCAACTACAGCAGGAAATTAGTTGAATAACCATTACCGTTTTCCCATCCTGATGAACTTCAGATTATTAACCATCATTCTGATCTTTTTTACAACACCTCTTGTCTCTAGGACACAAGGTCTGAAGGATAGTGTATTAATGACAGTAGAAGGGAAAATTATCTCTGCCGGAGAATTCATGAGGATGTATAAAAAGAGTCATGAAAGCGGACAAATGCCTGATATTGACGATTATCTTGAGCAGTATGTAATCTTCAGACTAAAAGTGGCAGAAGCAATCAACGAAGGTCTGGATACTACTCCAGCATTCCGTAATGAACTTGAAGGTTACCGGACCCAGTTAGCACAAAACTATCTGACTGACCCCGGAACAAAGGAAGAATTATTAAAAAAGACATATGAGAGATCGCGGACAGAGATAAATGCAAGGCATGTACTCATTGAATGCCCTGCAGGATCGCCGCCTCAGGACACCCTGCTTGCCTGGAAAAAAGCACTGGATGTAAGAGAAAGGATTCTCAGAGGAGAATCCTTCGAACAGGTTGCCAAAAGCACTTCTGATGATCCTTCTGCAAGACTTAATGGCGGGAATCTGGGATATTTCACAGTATTTCAAATGATAACACCTTTTGAGGATGCTGCTTACAAACTGAAGGAAGGTGCTGTGTCACAACCTGTCAAAACACCTTATGGTTATCATATAATTCAAGTTACAGACAGAAGACCGGCAAAAGGAAAGGTACTTGTTGCTCATATAATGAAAGCCTCCCCACCCGGAACAAGCGAAGAAGATGCTTCTCTTGCAGAAAGAATTATTAAAAATATTTATAAAGAACTAACTGAAGGTAAACTCTTTAGTGAACTGGCAAAAAAACACTCTGACCACAAAGAGTCTGCATCACGGGGAGGAAAACTGGACTGGTTTGGTACAGGAGAAATAATTCATGAATTTGCTGAAGCAGCTTTTTCCCTGACTGACACAGGACTCTTCACAAAACCTGTAAAAACCATCTACGGATGGCATATTATAAAGTTACTCGACAAACAAGCCCCAGGCTCTTTTGAGGAAACAAGATCATTCCTTGAAAGCAGAATCAACCAGTCCTATCTTAATACTTTAAGCAAAAGATCATTTATTAACACCCTTAAAAAAGAATATGATTTCCGTATTGATAAAAAAGCCTTTAACTGGTTTGTATCGCACACAGACACGATGATCATAAAAGGGTTATCCACTTACAACAGGAAATCAATACCTTCCGGAAATATATACACCTTTGCCGATAAGAAACTCACAACAAATGAATTTGCGTCTTTTGTTGAAACAAGGAAATCCATCATACCATCTAACGATCCGGCAACATTTATTAATCAGTCAATTGAAGCTCTGGCTTCAGACCAGATAATGAAATATGAAGATTCCATACTGGAAAAAAAATATCCTGAATTCAGATATCTCATGAAAGAATTTCATGACGGGATTCTGCTTTTTGAAATATCAGAAAAAACGATATGGAACCGAGTCCATGAGGATACTTCCGGATTACACAGATTTTATGAAGAACACAAGTATGAATACATGACTAAAAGGAGTTTCGAAGGGAAATTATACACCCTTAGGATACCTGACGGTAAAAGGAAACTCTCCTCTGCTTTAAGAAAATATTCGAGAAAGGAAAACACTGATCAGCTGATGATTGAACGATTTAACAAAAATAATGATTCTGTTCTTATCATAACTGAAAAAAAATGGGAAGAAGAAGATGATTCGCTTACTGACAGAATTTCCTGGAAAGAGGGGAAACAGTATCTGGAAATTAATAATTATCCCTCTTTTATTGTGATTAACAGTATCACAGAACCTGCACCTGAAGCTTTTGAAAATATTCAGGGCGAAATGATGGCCGCGTACCAGAAATATCTGGAGAAGGAATGGATAAGACAATTAAGAGAAAAATATACCGTTAAAATTTATGATCATATATTTGACAAGGTTAAAGAGAGTCTGGTCAATGAATAAAATAATACCATTAATAATTATTTTGTTGCTTTCAGCTGCATGCAGAGATAATGTCAAGAATTCCAAACGCATTGCAGTTGCCAGAGCAGGTAACTCTGTCCTTTATCTGGATCAGATACCACCGATTATTCAGCCGGGAACTTCTTCTGCTGACAGCCTGTCCATTATAAAAAATTACATAAACAGATGGGCAAAAAAAGAACTTCTTTTCCAAAAAGCTGAAGAAAATCTGACATCCGAATACAGGGATGATATAAACAGACAACTGGAGGAAGCAAGAGCTGATCTGGTCATATACCATTACCAGAGACAAATGATGTATGAAAGGATGGATACTGTAATAAACGACAGTGAACTGGAAGATTACTATAATGCCAACCAGGCAAGTCTTATGCTTCAGTCAAATATAGTAAAAGCCCTTTTCATTAAAATTCCGGTAGAGACACCAAATACAGGCCGTATAAGATCTCTGGCCAGATCAACAAAACAGGATGATCTGCAGGAACTGGAAACTTTATGTTATCAGTTCGCCGAAAAATTTGACGATTTCAATGAAGACTGGATCCCTCTGGATATGATCTCAGTAGAACTGCCACAGGAAATTAACAACCAGGAAAGTTTTCTGAGAAGAACTACTTTCTTTGAGACATCTGATTCAGAATTTTTGTATTTTGTCGTTATCAGAGACTATAAACTAAGATCATCCCTTGCTCCTCTTGAATATGTAAAAGATGATATCAGGAGAATGATCTGGAATCTCAGAAGGATAGAATTCATACAGTCACTTGAGAACGGGATCTACAATGATGCTGTCAGAAATAATATTTTCAGGATTTATAATTAAACAAGATGATGAGACGAGGAAGAAAATTATTATTTATACTGGCATGTGTCTTTCTTTCAGGATTGACACTTGTCAGGTCACAGGTTCTTGTAGAATCAATTGCCGCTGTTGTAGGCAATGAAGTAGTTTATCTGTCTGATATAGAAGATATGGTTATTGAGCTCCGGGCAAGCGGAGATAAAACCCCCATCAATGAGCTTCGTTGTTATATCTTTCAGGAATTACTGGTATCAAGACTTTTTCTGGATCAGGCCAGGATTGACAGTATCATTGTATCTCCGGATGCCGTAGAAGGTGATGTTAATGCTCAGATCAACCGTGCTGTCAGCGAGGCTGGCAGCGAAGAGGCTATTGTTGAATACTTCAAAAAGTCAATGATTGAAATAAAAAGAGATATCACACAGCGAATGGTTGATCAGGAAATAATCCGACAGGTACAGTCCAACATTGCAGCAGACGTACAACTGACGCCAAGAGAGTTGAAAAGATATTTTGCAGAATTAGCTAAAGACAGTCTGCCTGTCATACCGGCACGGGTACAGGTCAGCCTTATTCAGCTTGATCCGCCTCAGAATGAAGAAAATAAAGCAGAAGCCAGACAAAAACTACTTGATATAAGAGCCCAGATACTGGAAGGCAAGAGTTTCAGTGCCCTGGCTGCATTATATTCTGAAGATCCCGGGTCTGCTGTTAACGGAGGTGAACTGGGGTTTATGTTCAGGGGACAACTTGAAAAACCCTATGGTGACGAAGCATGGGGCCTTCAAAAAAACGGTATCAGCAAAATTATTGAGTCGAAATATGGATTTCACCTTATTCAAATGATTGAACGAAAAGGAGATATGGCCAATACCCGTCATATCCTTATTCGCCCAAAGGTTAAACCTCACCAGGAACAACAGGCACTTGCAAAACTCGACAGCATAGCCAACCTTATAAGAAAAGACAGTCTCAAATTCGAGGATGCCGCCATAAGGTTCTCCACACATAAAGACAGTTGGATTAACGGAGGAAAATATGTAAGTTCTGACCCTTCAAACCGTAATAACTGGTTCACACTTGAAGAATTTGATTCTGACATGTATATGAGACTTAGAGATCTGAATGTGGGAGAAATATCTGAACCTTTCAGAACAGTGGACGAAGATAATAATCCCGTTTTCAGGATACTGAGACTCGATAATGAAATTCCGGCTCACAGAGCAAACCTTAATGATGACTACCAGGTGCTCTATAATGCAGCATTGATGGAAAAAAGATCCAAAATATATCAGGAATGGATAGAGAAAAAGCTTGCTGTCACATATATCAAGATCAGTGATGAATTCAAATCATGTGAGTTTTTAAAAGAGGGATGGTTGAAATAGTTTCTTCCCACAACTCCTCAAAATTTTTCAGGGCAATACATATACTATGTATTGCCGTATTTATTCTGTTTATCTCATCATATTCCTCAGGAAAGTGGATACAGGATGAACATGCAGGAAAAAGAAGAATATACCTCAGGCATGCTGATGAGGATATTATCGAAAAAGAACAGCAAACAGGAAAAGATTGGCATCGTCTGATAGGAAATGTATTTCTCGAACATAATGAGATAACTTTAAAATGCGACAGCGCATACTTTTACCCGGATAAAAACCAGGTTAATGCTTTCAGCCGGATACACATTGAACAGGGTGATACTCTTGATATAATGGGTGACTACCTTTTTTACGACGGCTTGTCCGAAATAGCTACGTTGACGGGTAACGCTGAACTGATTAACAAAGAGACCACTCTTCTGACAAACTCAGTTAACTATGATGTTAAAAATGAAATTGCCAGATATTCTGAAGGAGGGAAAATAATTAATGCTGAAAACACTCTAACCAGCAGGATTGGAATATATGACCTCACCCTTAGCACATTCTATTTCAAAGACAGTGTGAAAATTGTTAATCCTGATTATATAATGAGTGCCGATACAATGAATTACAATACAGAGACAGAGACAGCCATCTTTGCAGGTCCTTCGGAAATGAAAGGAGACAGCCTGTATCTGTATTGTGAAAAAGGTTGGTATGACACAAAAAACAATACTACCAGTATATGGCAAAATGCTGTAATAGACAATATGCAACAGATCATCAGGGGAGATTCCCTGTATTATAACGAGGATACCGGTTACGGACAATCATTCGGAAATGTTACTATTGCGGATACAAACAATAATATTATTGTAGGGGGTAATTATGCATGGTATTTTAAAAATCCTGAACGATTTATGGTTACTGATAGTGCATTGTTCACCCAGATATCCAACAACAAAGATTCGCTGTTTTTGCATGCTGATACTATTAGTGCCATTTCGGTTATAGATACAGCGGGGTCGGAATACAGGCTAATGAGAGCATACTATGGTTGTAAAATATTCAGTAAGGATTTGCAGGGTAAATGCGATTCACTTTCCTATTCTTTCAGCGATTCTGTAATAAGATTCTATGAAGAACCTGTGCTATGGTCAAAAGAAAACCAGCTAACTTCTGATTCTGTTGCTCTTTTTACCAAAAACAGACAGGCAGAAAGAATTGAATTATATAACTCTGCTTTTGTTGTCAGCCAGGTAGACTCTGTACGGTTCAACCAGATAAAAGGCAGATCCCTTACCGGTTATTTTAAAAATAACGATATTTATAAAATCGATATTAATGGAAACGGCGAATCAATATACTATCTTATCGATGGAATTGAAATAATCGGAATAAATACAGCAAAATGTTCCAGAATTGAAATTCTTATTGACAATGGGAATATCACTGACATTTTTGAATATCAGAATCCTGAAGGTGTTATAGATCCTCCCTCTGCTTCGCCAGCGGATAACTCAAAATTAGATGGATTCAGCTGGCATGAAGATATGAGACCCAAAAAAATGGAAGATATTTTTAAAAATCCTTACTAGTACTCATCCTCATTAAAAAAGAAATCATCCTTGCTGGGATAGTCCGGCCATATATCTTCTATACTTTCATAGATATCCCCTTCATCTTCTATCTCTTGTAAATTCTCAATTACTTCCATCGGGGCACCTGACCTTATTGCAAAATCAATAAGCTCATCCTTGGTTGCAGGCCATGGAGCATCTTCGAGTTTTGATGCTAATTCAAGTGTCCAGTACATAATTTCCTCAATAGTTTTATATCTTTAAAAAGGTTTGCAAATATATACAATATTTTTTGTTAAAAACAATATACATTTTTCATAATACCACAGGCCGGAATTTCATAGCTTAATTTCCTCTATACCAAGATCAAGGCTTATCTTACGGGATAAGACAAACAGATAATCTGCCAGACGGTTGAGAAAAACACCTGCATTCGGAGATGATTTTTCTTTCAGCATTAGTTTAACAACTCTTCTTTCAGCCCGTCTGCAAATACACCTGGCAATATGACAATATGATATAATAATATGACCTCCGGGAATAATGAATTTCGTGAGTGGGGAAAGGTCTACCTCCAGCCGGTCAATCTCTTGTTCAAGTTTTTCGACAGAACAAAAATTTGTTTTGGGATCGTTGTTAACAGGACCATAAGTAATACCAGCCAGAACAGCTTCGTATATCATTAACTGTCTCTGAATACTGACAAGAAATCTTTTATAATCGGCACATTCAAGCGAATCTCTTAGCAGAGCAATCCACGAAATCAATTCATCAACATCCCCCAGGGCTTCTATCAGGTCATCACATTTCTGAAGCCTCCTGCTTCCACCAGTTGATGTTGTTCCGTCGTCTCCTGTACGTGTATAGATTTTCACAATTATCAGAAAAAATCAGTCTGTAAACCGACATAAAGATAATGTGTCATGCCGGTTTATAAAGCTCATTCACATAATCCTGGGAAATCTCACCATCAAACAATCTGATAATACGGGCAGCATGTTTTGCTATATCTTCCTCATGAGTAACCACTATAACAGTATTCCCAAGCTTGTGGATTTCATCAAGAAGTCCCATGATATCAATAGAAGTCTTACTGTCCAGATTTCCTGTTGGTTCATCAGCCAGGATGATAGAGGGCTTGTTTATCAGTGCTCTGGCTATAGCAACTCTTTGTCTCTGTCCCCCGGACAATTCATTCGGTTTATGTGTCATTCTGTCTGCCAGACCCACATGTTCCAGGGTTTCTGTTGCAAGCTTTTCTCTTTCTATTTTCGGGACACCTGCATATATCAGAGGCAGGGTGACATTTTCAAGTGCAGTATATCTTGGCAGAAGGTTAAATGTCTGAAAAACAAAGCCTATTTCTTTATTCCTCACCTCAGCCAGAAAGTCATCGTCCATCTTACTCACATCTGTTCCGTTTAAGATGTATGTACCACTTGTCGGAGTGTCCAGACAGCCCAAAAGATTCATGAGGGTCGACTTGCCTGAACCTGAAGGCCCCATTATAGCAACATATTCATTTCTTTTGATATCTACTGTGACTGATCGTAAAGCCCTGACCACAACAGAACCGATCTGATAGTTTTTAACGATATTCTGGATCTCAATAACTTTATCCATAACCTTATAATTTGAAATTTTGAAATTAGATTTATTTGGCTAAATAATGAAAATATATTCTCTTAATTTTTGTTAATATCTTATTATATAGTTTTTTTCCGGCATTACCTTTTTGAAAAACACCAAACCCATTCTAAAAAGATCAATAGTTACTGTTACTTTTTTCATCTTTTTTATTTCCGACCATGCTTCTGCCATACTTCCTGATAAATAAATATCATCGATAACTATTACACTTTCATTATCCATCACCTCTGAAAGTTGTTTAATATATCCCAGTACCGCATCTTTCCTGTGATTACCGTCAATAAACACCAGTCCGGGTTTTATTCCCTCACTCAACAGTACGGGTAGCTTGTCGTCAAAAGAGCTGTTCCATATTTTGATATTTTTCAATCCGGCCTTCTTAAAATTCTCTGAAGCTATTTCCGACAAAGCCGGACATCCTTCAATTGTATGTAATACTGCATCCTTCCGCGCAGAAGCCATATACATAGCACTAATACCCAGAGAAGTACCAAGTTCTATAACATTCTCTCCTCCAAATTTCCCGGTAAGATTCGCAAGCAGTAAACAATACTTCAAAGGCAATGCCGAACAATCTGCTATATCTGATATTTTTCTCACACTGCCTTTGGTCTTCACTGATCCTGCGCCCAAGTCTGTCACTGTTATTTTTGTCCTGTCGGAAAGTAAATTATTTCTTATCTTCTCAATAACAAAGACAATATCAGGATCAATTTTATTCCGGAAAGTAAATGATACCAGATCAAAAACAAAGGGACTGTGAATTCCATGCCCTCTTTTATGACGGGAAAAAAGATGATATTCAGAATACTTCATGGCCCTGAAAAAAAACATAGGCAATGGATTTTTTAGGTAAGGTTGCCAAAAATAAGTATTTTCGGTCATCTTTTTTTTTATTTTCCTGCGAAAGCTTTGAGTATGTCGGATTTTCTGGAAACGGATATTAAATTTCTTCAGGGTGTAGGGCCCAAAAGGGCAGAATTACTTAACAAAGAGCTAAGGATATTCTCCTACAGGGATTTGTTATATTATTTCCCGTACAGGTATATTGACCGTACAAGATTTTATAAAATATCAGAGCTTGATCCTGATCTTCCTTTTGTTCAGGTTAAAGGGATGATTACCAGGTACTATACTGAAGGAAAGGGCAGTGGCAAAAGACTTGTCGCCGATTTCGCTGACGACACAGGATCAGTTAAACTGGTATGGTTCAAAGGAACAAAATGGATAATGCAGACGTATGTTCCCGATGTCGAATATATTGTATTTGGGAAACCGGGAATATTTAACGGATTAATCAACATTATTCATCCCGAAATAGAAGCCTCAGGTAAAGTTGCTGAAAGAATTTCTTCGGCTTTTCAGGCTCAGTACAGCACCACTGAAAACCTCAAAAATAATTTCATCACTTCCAGAACCATCAGTAAACTGCTTGGCAATCTTTTAAAGCAGATTAATTTCGGACTTCCGGAAACACTTCCCGATCACATACTGACAAGATACAAACTTATGGGACTTCAGCAGGCATTGCTCAAAATACATTTCCCATCTGATGGATCTGAACTTGAAAAAGCCAGGTATCGTCTTAAGTTTGAAGAACTGTTCTACATTCAGCTTAATCTGATAAGATATAAAAATAACCGGAGTAGAAAGTTAAAAGGTTTTCTTTTTTCAAATGTAGGAGAAAACTTCAATAATTTCTATTATAACAATCTGCCTTTCAGTCTGACTGATGCACAAAAGAGAGTTATGAAAGAGATCCGGAGGGATCTTGGTTCAGGCAGACAAATGAACAGGTTGCTTCAGGGAGATGTTGGCAGCGGAAAAACACTGGTAGCTCTCATGAGCATGCTCATAGCTGTTGATAACGGTTACCAGGCCTGTTTAATGGCACCAACTGAAATTCTGGCCACCCAGCATTATAATACATTGACAAAGATGCTTGAAGGCCTTAATATAAGGGTCAGACTACTGACAGGGTCATCAAAAAAAACTTTAAGGAAAGAAATAAATGAATCATTGCTTGACAAATCCCTCAACATTCTGGTTGGAACCCATGCTCTGATAGAAGAAAATGTTCAATTCGGTAATCTGGGGCTTGTGATAATAGATGAACAACACAGATTTGGTGTAGCACAAAGAGCCAGATTATGGCAAAAAAACAATAATGTCCCTCATGTACTTGTTATGACAGCCACACCAATCCCAAGAACTCTGGCAATGACTCTTTACGGAGATCTGGATGTATCAGCAATTGATGAATTGCCTCCCGGAAGAATACCTGTCAAAACAATGCACTTTTTTGATTCCGAAAGGAATAAGGTATATGGATTTATTCGGAGACAGATAGCTGAAGGCAGACAGATATATATAGTATATCCTCTTATTAAAGAATCAGAAAAGATGGACTACAAGGATCTGGAAGACGGCTGGGATACTATCTCAAGAGTTTTTCCTTCTCCTGATTACTGTATAAGTATTGTCCATGGCAAAATGACGCCAGCCATGAAAGAAGAATCCATGTTGCTTTTCAAAGAAGGGAAAGCACATATCCTGATAGCTACTACTGTTATTGAAGTAGGTGTTGATATACCGAATGCTTCAGTAATGATCATTGAAAGTGCGGAGCGCTTTGGATTAGCCCAGTTACACCAGTTGAGAGGCAGAGTTGGCAGGGGTTCTGATCAGTCATATTGCATCCTTATGACATCAGATAAATTAACCAAAGAAGCTTCTTCCAGAATTGAAGTTATGATCAGGACCAGTGATGGCTTTGAAATTGCTGAAACAGATCTTCGGTTAAGAGGACCCGGGGATATTGAAGGAACAATGCAAAGCGGAATACCTTTCGATCTCAAAATTGCCGATCTCGGAAAAGATGGTCAGTTAATCGAATACGTAAGAAATATTTCTGAAAATATTATTGCTGATGATCCTCTCCTGGAAAAAAATCAGAACCTGATTCTCAGAAATGAATTAAAACGTCTTTTCAGCAAACAACAATCGTGGAGTAATATAAGCTGATAAGCAAATTATTATAACAATATAAAAGAAAAAATGCATAATAATTTACATTTCATGACAAAAAGCAGCAACATTTCTTGAAGTAATCTTAATTTTGCGGATTTAACTTTCCCTGCTTATTATTTTTCGGATATGGAACAAAAAAACAGCATTATAGAACATGATGGAACAGTCAAAAGCATTGAAAATGGTGCAGTTACTGTTAAAATCATTTCAGCATCCGCCTGTTCCGGATGTCATGCAAAAGGGGTTTGTTCATTGTCTGAAATGAAAGAAAAGACTGTCATTGTACCGGGAATGTATAATGTTAATCAGGGGAACAGTGTTATAATCAGAATGAAAAGATCAATGGGATACAAAGCCTTACTTCTGGGTTATATTTTTCCCATGATACTGTTTATCGCTGCCCTTGTCGTACTGGGGCTTGTTTCAAAAAATGAAATTACAACCGGACTGGGAGCGATAGCTGTTCTTGTTCTATATTATATAATACTACGGTTTTTCAGAAAAACCATTGACAGTAAATTTACCTTCACTTTAAAAGTATAGTTGCCGATGAGTTCTACGGTTATCATAACAGTGGTCAGTTTTAGTCTAATAGCACTTATATGTGCTGTGATACTGTATTTTATTGCACAAAAATTCAAGGTTTACGAAGATCCGCGTATTGATCAGGTGGAAGCCATACTACCAGGGGCCAATTGCGGGGGGTGTGGTTTTGCCGGTTGCAGGAATTTTGCCGAAGCTCTTGTTAATGCAAAGGATATTGAAGAACTAAACTGTCCGGTAGGTGGGGCTTCAGTAATGTTAAAGGTCGCTGAAGTTCTGGGGAAAGAAGCACCTGTAGTGGAACCCAGAGTGGCCGTTTTGCTTTGCAACGGAAGCCCTGAACATCGTCCACATACATCAACATATTCTGGTGTTAAAGACTGTCGGATAGTTCATAACCTATATATGGGAGAAACAGACTGTAGTTATGGGTGTCTGGGTTTTGGCGACTGTGTCAGAGCATGTACTTTTGATGCAATGTATATGAATAAAGAAACCGGACTGCCGGTTATAATTGATGATAAATGTGTCGCATGTGGAGCATGCGTTAAAGCCTGTCCAAGAAACCTTCTGGAATTAAGAAAGAAAATGAAAAAAGACCGGAAAATATATGTAGCCTGTTCTAACTGCGATAAAGGTGGTCCTGCCAGAAGAGCATGTAAGGTTGCATGTATTGGTTGCGGTAAATGCGTAAAAGTATGTCAGTTCGATGCTATTACATTAAAAAATAACCTGGCATATATCGACTCTTTCAAATGCACCTTGTGCAGAAAATGTGTTACAGAATGTCCTACCGGATCCATACTGGAAATAAATTTCCCTCCACGCAAACCGAAGGTTGAATCCAAAACAGAGACTGTTTCTGTATGATCAATATATGAACTAAAAAATATCAGATTGTTTTGAAAACATTTCCAAAAGGAGGTATTCACCCTCCAGAAAATAAGCTGACTGCAGGAAAACAAACAGAAGTATTGCCACTTCCTGTGAGCGTTGCGATACCTGTTTCCCAACATATTGGAGCTCCTGCCACTGTAATAGTCAACAAGGGAGACATTGTTAAAACAGGCCAGGTTATTGCAGTCAGTAAAGGTTTTGTATCTGTTAACATTCATTCTTCAGTATCCGGAAAAGTAAATAAGATTGATTCTATAGTTGATACTACAGGCTATAAACAAACTGCAGTATTTATTGATGTAGAAGGTGATGAATGGGTAGATAATATTGACCGGTCAGATAATCTTATAACGGATATTAAATTATCTCCCGAAGAGATAATAAGCAGATGTCAGGAGTCAGGTATTGTTGGATTGGGAGGGGCCACCTTCCCTTCACATGTTAAACTCTCTGTTCCTTCAGGTAAGAGATGTGATTTACTTATTATAAACGGGGTCGAATGCGAACCATATCTGACTGCCGATCATCGTCTTATGCTGGAAAAAGGAAAAGAAATCCTTGTCGGAATTTCAATTCTCATGAAAGCTCTGAAAATCAAACGTGCTCTTGTGGGCATTGAAAATAACAAAACTGATGCAATCGCTCATCTGAAAAAGCTTTCTGCTTCATTTGAAGGAATTGAAATATGTCCTCTGAAAGTAAAATATCCTCAGGGTGCCGAGAAACAGCTTATCAAAGCTCTTACAGGCAGGGAAGTTCCTTCAGGACGTCTGCCTATTGATGTAAATGTTGTTGTTCATAATGCAGGGACTACTTTTGCTGTTTATGAAGCAGTACAAAAAAACAAACCACTAATTGAACGGGTTGTAACTATTACCGGAAAGAATCTTACTAATCCCGGTAATTATTTTGTCAGAATAGGCACACCTGTCAGCCTGTTAATCGAAAAAGCCGGAGGTCTTCCTGATGATACAGGCAAAATCATATCCGGAGGTCCAATGATGGGGAAAGCGCTCATAAATACTGATGTACCAGTGGTTAAAGGCATGTCTGGCATTATCCTTTTCCCTGCCTCTGAATCGGACAGAATGCCATCACAACCATGTATACGCTGCGCCAAATGTGTTTCTGTCTGTCCTCTTGGACTGGAGCCTTATCTTCTTATGCTTCTGACTCAGAAAGGGCTTTTTGAAAAAGCAGAAGAAGAACGGATCACCGACTGTATGGAATGTGGATCCTGTAGCTATACATGCCCTGCAGGACGGCCCCTGCTTGATTATATAAGACTTGGTAAGTCGACTGTTATAAAGAAGGCACGCGAAAGAGTTGTTAAATAAAAGATCCTTAATATACTTTTCATGAGTACATTGTTTAATATATCGTTATCACCCCATTCACACAGCAGGGAAACCACTAAAAAGCTAATGACCGGAGTGGTTATTGCCCTGCTGCCTGCTCTCCTTACCTCTATATTTTACTTTGGTTACGGAGCAATTATAGTAACAAGTGTTTCTGTTATATCCTGTCTTGTTTTCGAATATCTAATTCAGAGATTCATACTCAAAAAACCGGTATCTCTTACCGATGGTTCAGCCCTTGTAACAGGACTTCTGCTAGCATTCAATGTACCCTCAAACCTGCCTGTTCATATTATTATAATTGGTAGTTTAGTCTCTATAGGGATTGCCAAGATGACTTTTGGCGGACTGGGAAATAACATCTTTAATCCGGCTCTGGTGGGCAGGGTTTTTATGCTTATCTCTTTCCCGGTTCAAATGACAAGCTGGCCTGTACCTTCAGGTTTTAATACCGGTTATACTGATGCGGTCACGGGTGCTACTCCGCTCGCTATTGTAAAAGAAGGTCTGAAAAATGGTGAACCATTATCCGATCTTATTACACAGATACCAACTCCTGCCCAGATGTTTCTGGGTAACATGGGAGGGTCTCTTGGAGAAGTTGCAGCCATAGCCCTTCTAATAGGATTTGTGTACCTTCTTATAAGAAAAATAATAACCTGGCACATACCTGTTTCGATAATAGCTACTATTGGGATTTTTACTACTATTCTGTGGCTCTCAAATCCTGCAAAAAATGCAGATCCTATGTTCCATATTCTGGCAGGAGGTATTCTTCTCGGTGCTATTTTTATGGCTACTGACTATGTTACTTCACCAATGAACCCAAAAGCTCAGATCATTTATGGTATTGGAATCGGAATACTTACAGTTGTAATAAGGGTATGGGGAGCTTATCCTGAAGGAGTCTCATTTGCAATATTGATAATGAATGCTTTTGTACCACTAATGAACAGATATATTAAACCCGGAAGATTTGGAGAGGAGGTTAAAAATGGCTAAGATAGAATCGAGTTTTAAAAATATGGCACTTGCTCTGACTCTCATTGCTATGGGAGCATCAGCCTGTTTAGCCTTCGTATATGAATTAACAAAAGAACCAATTGCCCGCACAATGCTGAACAAGAAAACCGAAGCTATAAGACAGGTAGTCCCTGAATTTACCAATGACCCCAATGCAGAAATGTTCCGTATGGCAACAATGGACGGAGACAGTCTCGACATTTATCCTGCAAAAGTAGAAGATAATACAGTAGGCTATGCAGTGAATACTTATACTGATAAGGGCTTCGGAGGGAATATATCACTCATGGCCGGTTTTAAACCTGACGGTACAATAATCAACATAGCAGTACTGGAACACAAAGAAACACCTGGACTGGGCACTAAAATGTCAGAGCCCGCTTTTAAAGATCAGTTTATGGAGAAAAACCCTTCTGACTTTCTTCTTAAAGTTAAAAATGACGGAGGGCCGGTTGATGCCATCACTGCTGCCACAATAAGCTCAAGGGCTTTCTGCGATGCTGTGCAACGTGCATATAACACCCTTTTCTCAGGTGGAACATATGATGGAACTTCAGGTTCATCCAACACTGAAAACCAATAAAATTAATACACCTGCAAAGTGAATAAACCAATAAAAAAAGCTTAGCATGAATCAATTACAAAATTTCACAAAAGGATTTTTCAAGGAAAACCCTATACTTGTACTTGTTCTAGGAGCCTGTCCTACCCTTGCTACCACAACTTCGGCATTAAATGGAATGGGAATGGGTATAGCCACTACTTTTGTTCTTATCTGCTCAAATATAGTTGTATCCCTTCTGGCGGGTATTATTCCCGATAAGGTTAGAATCCCCTCTTTTATTGTAATTATAGCATCATTCGTAACTATTGTCGATCTGTTTATGCAGGCTTATGTACCTACTCTTTATGAAACACTTGGCATTTTCATCCCTCTTATAGTTGTGAATTGCATAGTTCTTGGCCGCGCAGAAGCTTTTGCCAGCAAAAACACAACACTATCATCTTTTATTGACGGAGCAGGTATGGGATTGGGTTTTACAATGGCTCTGGGAATACTTGGATCTATAAGAGAAATACTGGGAAACGGGTCTGTTTTTGGTTATAAATTTATCAATGGTGACGGTATCCTGATATTTATTCTTGCACCCGGAGCTTTTATTGCTCTTGGTTATTTGATAGGATTTATAAACAGTTTAAAAAGAACATAAGAATATAATGACATGGAATATATATTGATAATCATTTCGGCTGTATTAATCAACAATGTCGTCCTTGCCCAATTTCTCGGAATATGTCCTTTCCTGGGCGTTTCGGGCAAAGTAAATACATCTCTTGGCATGGCAGGTGCCGTTACTTTCGTCATGGTTCTTTCCACTACTGTCACTTACCTTATTCAGACATATGTCCTTGATAAACTGGGAATAGCCTTCATGCAGACCATCACTTTCATTCTGGTCATTGCATTTCTTGTGCAAATCGTTGAGATAATACTTAAAAAGATCAGTCAGTCTCTCTATCAGGCTCTCGGCATTTTCCTTCCCTTAATAACTACTAACTGTGCCGTTCTCGGGGTTGCAATTCTGGTTATTCAGAAAGATTACAACCTTCTGGAAGGAGTTGTATACAGTGCCGCAACCGCAATAGGTTTCGGCCTTGCACTTATACTCCTGGCCGGCATACGTGAACAAATAGATCTTGTTGACGTTCCGAAATCAATGAAAGGTGTTCCTCTTTCACTTATAGCTGCCGGGATTCTTGCCCTGGCATTTATGGGATTTACAGGTATAGTAAAATAATATCTTTACATTTGTTATACATTAACCCATGGTTAAGTATGACACTTGCAGATTATCTGCGTATCCTCGACCTGCCAGACAATGCTTCTCTGGACGAAATAAAAAAGGCTTACAGAAAAAAGGCCCGGACCTATCATCCTGATATTAATACTTCTCCTGAAGCAAAGGATAAGTTCATTGAAATTACTGAGGCCTATGATTTTCTTATAGCAAATTATGACCGGATTACTGATAATGAGAAAGAATACCAGGAAGTAATGGAACAATGGCGAAAATACAGACAAAAAAGGTCGCAACAAAAAGCCAGAACATACGCCCAGGCTTCCTATATAAAATTTAAAAAATCGGAATTATACCGTACAACCAGGATATTTGACGGTACAACGGTTATTTTCAGCCTTATCATATCAATAATGGTAATAGCATATTCTTTATTCGGATATTTTTACCGCTTAAAACACCCCCTGCCACAATTCGGTAAACCGTCAGTTTTCAGCTTTATCATGGTTCTCTTAATGGGGATCATCTTCTTTATTGTTTCAATAATCTATCTGAAAGCCTACATTGAGACATACAGAAAGCAGAGGAAAAAAACCGGTAAAGACTAAAAATGATTGCATTTCGGGAATACACTCAGTCCTTTGAAAACAGCATCTGTATATGAAGTGGCCTGCCAGGCTCCTAGCTTAGCTTAATAAAGTTAAAAGGGACGTTAAGAATAGATGAAAAATACTCTCCTCTTTCAAGAATATCTTCATCCCCGTCTTCATAATACCAGTTTATCACAAATTTCTTGTTTTTCAGACTCACATGCCTGATCATTTCAAGTAAATGAATAAATATCTTTGCACTGGCACTGTTAAAATATTCAAGATTAACATCCACACAAGTTAAGTCAGCCGGAGTTTTAATGTAATCAGTTATCCATTTATCTACCGGTTCGAAGAACTCATGAACATTCTCATGAATTGAACGGCCTTTGATCAGAATTGAACCTTCCGGCGACAGTGCAATCTCCGGAGAGTGTTTTGTCGGATTTATTCTGAGTTCTTTCATTCGGGTATTTAATTATTTCATTGGTCGAAAAGAACTTACCTGTATTTAACAATTATTTCCTATTGTGAATTGCTGC